>JAFLZI010000020.1 GCA_029785625.1 Nitrososphaerota archaeon
GAGATGACCCCCGCCCTCTTCCCGTGGCCGTACTCCGCCGCGACTATCACCACGTCCAGTGTGTCCAGCTCTTCTTTCAGCTTCGCCCATCCGCCCCCGCGCTTCCCCATGGCGTAGGGGCCCGCCGGGTCCTTCACGACGAGCCCTTCATACCCGAGCTCCCGGCTCCGCCGGAAGGCGGCCTGGACCTCCTCCTCGCTCCGGACGTCGGACGACTCGGCAAGCCGCGCGGGGGTCCCCGCTACGACCTCCCTGAGGAGCCTGCGCCTTTCAGAGAGGGGGAGGCTAACGGTCTCCTCACCCTCGCGGAAGAGTATGTCGAAGGCGAAGTAGGTGACCGGGGCCTTCTTCGCGGCCTCTTCGAAGTCCTCCATCCTCCTGAGCCTCCTCTGCAGGAGCTGGAACGGGAGGGGGCGGCCGCCTGCGAAGGGGACAGCCTCGCCGTCGAGGATGAAGTCCCCCGGCGCCCCCCGGAACGACGCGACGATCTCAGGGAAGCTCGACGTGATCTCCTCGAGCCTCCGGGAGTAGACCCTGACGTCCCCCCCAGACCTGTGGACCTGGGCCCTGACCCCGTCGTACTTGTACTCGGCGTACACCGTCCTCCCGAAGCGCTCCGAGATCTCATGGGCGGTGGCGAAGGGCTCGGCGAGCATGAAGTTGACAGGCCTGAACGGCTGGATCCTGACCGAAGCGGCTGTCCCGGCCGCGGCCCTCCCGGCGAAGGCCCCGATGTCCCCCAGGACCATGTGCGCCCTGGCCGCCTCCTCCTTGGACAGACCGTAGGCCGCGGCTATGGCCTCCTCGAGGAGGCCGGTGACCAGCCCGGTCCTCATCTCCCCCGTGAGCGCCTTCACGAGATACTTCCCTTCGAGGGGGGTCGCGGCCAGCAGGAGCGACTTCACTGTCCCCTTCTTGGCGGAGGCGGAGCCATGCCCCTTGGCCGAGCGCAGTCGCGCGAACGCTTCGTCGAGGTCCCCGAGGGTCAGCTCTTCGGCGAAGAGGGTCTGCGCCTTCTTGTCCGCCAGTAGTTCCTCAGCCACCTCCCCGAGGTCCCCATGCTTCAGGTAGGACTTCGAGACGTCGCCTTCGGAGGCGCCGGTGACCTCCCGCAGCACGTCCAGGAGGGTTGAGTATCCCACCTGGGCCTCGTCCTTGCTCCCGCGCTCCGACGCCCTTCCAGAGGCTATTCGCGCGGCGACGGTCGCGTCCACTGGCCCGAGCCCCCTGAGGTACGAAGAGACCACCGCGACCTTCTCCTTCTTGCTGGGGGTCCCCCTGACCCGCTCGAGGGCCTCCGCCAGCCCAAGGAATGGAGCGCTCTTCATTTCTCCAGCGGAATGGCCATCACGAGGGCCGCCTCTCCGTCCTTGTAGTATCCCTCCAGGCGCCCCGACGTCTTGTAGCCCAGCCTCTGGTAGAGGTTGATGGCCTCGACGTTGGAGACGCGGACCTCGAGGTAGCACTCCGTCCCGCCCCTCACAACCATGGCCTCGTGGGACGTCTTCAGCAGGAGCGAGCCGACCCCCTTCCCCCGGTGCGGCTCCTTCACGGCGACTGACACGATGTGCCCCTTCCTCGCCAGACCCAGCTTCCTGAGATGGGAGAAGCCGTACTCCATGCGCCCCATGACGTACCCGACCACCCCTCCATCTATCTCGGCCACCAGGAAGGACTCGGGGAACTCCGCGAGGATGTCGTAGTAGAAGTAGTCGGAGTAGTGCTCGGGGAGGGTCTCCTCGTTGATCTGCATGACAGCGGGGACGTCGTCCCTGTCGCAGCGCCTTATCTCGTATCCTCCAGTCCTTGCGACCACGGCCTTCTGCAAGCCAGTGAGAACTCATCCGCGACGGCCGATTAAAGCTTCCTGGAAGCCAGGCCGAAGCGCCCGCCATCGCGGTCGCGCGGCTGGGAAATGCTCCTCCCTCCGCCCGCCGGGAGCTTCGCGGCGGGCCAGGAGGCCTCGGGCCGCGAGAGGAAGGCGTCCGTCCGCCTGACCCCGGCTGGCGAATCCGCGCCGAGGACCCTCGGCGTGGCAGTCGGGGCTGATGTGTTTATTATCGGAACGGCAGGGCGGGGGTGAGCTTGTCCTCTCCCCCCGAAGGCACAGAGCAGCTGGTCAGAAGCCTCTTCGAGGTCAAGCAGCACTTCGTCCTCCCGGACGGCGAGCTCGAGTTCCAGGTCGTCTACGACGCCTCCACGAAGTCCAAGTTCGTCGAGCTCAAGCGGAAGGCCGGGGCCCTCGGCTTCAGGCCAGAACTGACCGGCGCCGCCGAGGAGTGCGTCCTGGTCCTCAGGAAGGCGGATCAGGCCCCGCGGAAGCTCTCGCGGCTCCCCGCGTTCCTACTCTTCTTCACCCTCGCCGCCATCGTCTTTTCCGCCATACTGCAGCAGGAGGTCTATCAGGCGCTCATCCCGGGGGTCTCGCCCTACCTCTCGTTCATCGCCTACGGCGGGACCATGGCGGTCATCCTCGGCGCCCACGAGCTCGGCCAGCGCTTCGTCGCAAGTAACAGGGACGCGGGGCACGCCAGCAGCTACCTCATCCCAGGGATCCCCGTCCTCCCTCCGTTCACCCCGTCCTGGGGGTTCGCGTCGTCCCAGCGGGACCCGGCCCTCAACCGGGACAGCCTCTTCGACACGGTGGTCGCCGGGCCGCTGGCCATGCTCGGGCTCACCGTTCTGCTCTTCGCCCTGGGGACGGTGACCTCCGTGCAGTCGGCCGTGCCCTTCTCGCAGACGGCCCTGGCGAACACCACCGTGACCATCAACCCCAACCTGATCCAGCTCGGAGTCTACTCGGCGCTCTCCCCCTTCGTGCACTCGGTCCCCTCGGGCTACGTGGCGGTTTCCCCCATAGCGGACGCGGCCACCATAGGTTTCATCATGGTCTTCCTCTGCTCCCTCCCGCTCGCGTTCTACGACGGAGGCCTCCTCGCCACCGTCGCCCTCTCCTCCAGGGCGGCCAAGGCGGCAGCCTACCTGAGCGTCTTCGCGCTCCTGGCCATCGACACCCCGACCTACTGGGGGGTCGCACTGCTCGGCTTGGTCCTCGTCGGGCGCCCGTCCCAGCCGAAGCTGCTGGACGATGTGTCCGGCCTCTCGCGGTCGAGGCGATGGCTCCTGGTCGCGATAATCCTGGTCGCGATCCTGTGCCTCCCGATCCCCCACAACCTGGGGACCCTCCCTCTACCCTAGCTCTACCTGGCACTCGGCCGCCCTGGGGACCACGTTGATCTTCCCCGAGCGGCCCACCTTGTTAAGCAGCCTCCCAACAGCTTCCCCTGAGCCCCTGGCCGTGGCCAGGCCCAGCTTCGACCGGGCGTAGGTCTCGGGGAGCCCTGAGAGCAGGAGGACGTCGTACTCGTCCTTCAGCTTGCTCAGGTAGTGGACCTCCTCAATCCCCTCCACGTACCTCTCCCTCCTGCGCTCCCCCTCGGCCAGCCTCCCGGTGACCATCATCTCGAGGGCGGTCGAGCCTATCCCCTCGGAGCACTCGGCTATCAGGAGGATGGCGCCGGACTTCCTCGCCCCCTCGATCACGTTCCAGACCCCCCGGATTGCGGAAGAGAGGGTGTCGTCGTATCCGCGCCCCCCTGCCCCCACGATCATCCCCCTCCCCTGCTGCATCTGGGCCTTCGCGAATGAGTTCTTCACGGCGTCGAAGGGGGCGTCCTCCAGCACGGTCCGGGGCTTGCCTCCGCGGGGGACGACCGTCAGGAACTTCGACTCGGGGATCTCCCTGGCGATACCCTCGGCAACGTCGTAGGCCGCGGTCTTCTGGAAGGGGGTGGGTTCCATCTCTTTCCGCGAGCGGGCGGCCGCGGCCCTGGACCTGGCGACCCACCCGAGGCATGCCTCCACCCTGGCGTCCACGATGCCGAAGAGGGGGTCCGGCCTGGCTGTCCCGACGAACAGCTTCGCGCCGGTCGACGTAAGCTCTGAAGCGTATACGGGCTCCTCCCCTTCGCCTGTGGGGATGGGGGGAGGGAGCGTGGTGATCTTCCCCTTGAGATCGGGGAGGGCCCCCTCTATCCGCTTGGGGGCGGGGGAATAGAACCCTAGGCCCTGATGTTCGCCAAGCAAGGGGACCAGCCCCCTCAGGACCTCGAGGGTCGCCGGGGCCGCATCGCAGACGAAGACGCTGGCCGAGCTCTTCGCGAGCTCGGCGACCCGCTCCATGTCGAGGTTGGCGCCTTCGGGGGAGGGCTCAGCCACTGACCCGAGGTTCTCCGCCTGTATCGTGACCAGGGTCTCCACCCCCCCGTAGGGGATCCAGAGTTCAGGCAATCCCGTAGGTTCTCGCTGGGTTAGTTTTTAAGCAAAAACGTAGGACGCACTCCCATGGCCTGGAAGAGGCGTAGCGGTCGCCTCGGCGAGCTTGCCGAGGGCTTGGTCAAGGCGGGGGCGCTGCAGTTCGGGACCTTCACGCTCCCTGATGGCGGGTACAGCTCCTACTACGTCGACCTCAGGGGGCTCGCGAGCTACCCCGGCGCCTACGGGATGGCGGTGGAGGCCCTGTCGGAGCTGGTGTCGAAGAAGGCGCCCAGGGCGGACGCCCTCTGCGCGGTCCCTGTGACGGGGCTCCTCTTCGCGTCCCCCATGGCAGTCGCCCTCGGGAAGCCGATGGTCTACACCAGGTTGGGGAAGCACGAAAACGAGAGGCTGGTCGAGGGGGAGGTGAGGCCGGGGTGGAACGTCGTAGTGGTGGACGAAATCACGACGTCCGGGAGGACGATCCTCGCCGCGGCCGACGCGGTGGAGGACGAAGGGGGGAAGGTGACCTCGGCCGTCGTCCTCGTGGACAGGCTCGAGGGAGCCAGGGAGAAGCTCAGCAAGAGGGGGATCACCCTGCACGCGGCGACCGACATCCTCGAGCTCGCGGACCTGCTCCACTCGATGGAGCTGATCACCGACGAGAACATGAAGGCGATCACGCAGTCGGTGGGGAAGAAGCAGCCCCCGCGGCGCCGGTCCTGAGTTGTTCAAGGTAGCCGAGCTCCCCGGGGAGAGGTGGCAGGAATTCAGGGACCTGCGCCTCGAGGCGCTGAAGGAAGAGCCGGCTGCCTTCGGCAGCTCCTACGAAGAGGAGCAGGCATTGAAAGAGGAGGACTGGCGGCGGCGCATCGGGACCATGATCTTCGCCCTGGAGGGGGACGCCCCAGTGGGGATGATCAGCTTCGCCGTCAGCGACAGGGCGAAGACCAAGCACGTCGCCCACATCTACAGCGTCTACGTCCGCCGCTCCGCCCGAGGGAAGGGGGCAGGAGGGGGGCTGCTGAAGGCGGCCCTGGACAGGCTAAGGAAGCACGGGGGGGTCGTCAAGGTCCAGCTGAGCGTCAACCCCGAGATGCGCCCCGCGGTCCGGCTGTACGAAAGGGAGGGGTTCGTGGCGCAGATGAGGGCCCAGAAGGAGCTGCTGGTCGACGGCAGGTACCATGACCTGCTCTACATGGAGAAGATGCTCTGAGGCCGGAGAGAAATTGGGGAGGAGAACCTCTCAGTACACCATGAGGTTCTTCTCTTCGAGTGTCACGTGCAGGTTGTTGACCGCGCGGTAGACTTCGCTCTCCTTCTTTGCGCCGGTGCAGACGAGCTTCCCCGAGGCGAAGAGCAGGATCACTGTCTTCGGGTCCGCCATCCTGTGGATAAGGCCCGGGAACTGCTCTGGCTCGTACATCGACTTTGGTAGTACCCTTGCAGCCTCTTCGAGGTGAACCTTCCCCCCGAGGCTCGCTGACGCTACGATGTTCTGTATCTCTACCACCGCCTCGTTCTTGATGGGTATCTTGCCCTTCTTCAGCTGCCTGACTACCTCCTCGACCGCCTTCCTGGCCTGCTCTTCGGACTTGGCGCCGGTGCAGACCATCTTCCCCGAGCTGAAGATCAGGGTGGCCGTCTTGGGGTTCCTAAGCCTGAAGACCAGGCCGGGGAACTGGTCGGGGTGGTACTCGACGGTGACGAAGTTCTTGGTGATCAGGTTGAGGTCGACTGTCTGGTTGATTGACGCTGACGCGACTACGTTCTCTATGCTGACTATTGCCTTTGTCTGTGGCAATCCGTGTTGGGCGAATCCTGTAGGTATATAAAGGGTATAAATACTATCGAGAATGGAACTGTTACGTTGGGTATGGACACCCGACCCCTCCGATTCCATCCACAGGGACGTAACAGATGAGCGTCTTCGATTATTGGGCTGGTCAGATTCCGGGGCTTCTCCTCGGTGTGGTGGGAATACTCTTGGCTGAATCGTTACTTGAACGATATTACAGATGGCGAGACAGACCGAGAGTCGGTATCCGCGAAGCACTCGCTACCAGCGGGGATACCCTAAGCATCGGTATCAGAATCCTTAACGGGGGAAAGACTCCATTACTCGGTGTCATCAATTCTGTGTCGGTCAACAGCCCTTTACTCGTCATTGGTGACAAACTCGTTCCCATTCTGTCGCATGGAATAATGCATAGAGACAAACTCGAATGGTATGACGAGGGTGTCGAACACTCGACCGAAGCTGACCTGTATCCGGCATTTGACGCTTTGACTATCTATTTCGCGGCAATCGGACGGACTAGGGAATTATTTGCAATTTCTCTCTTCGACGAGAGCTTGGGCGAATCAGATGTTTTGGGCAGTCCCTCCGAATTGGTATTCTCTCTGTCTTCTAAAGAGATTGAACCGACCACCACTCTCAGATTCCTGTTCAACGTGATAATCTGGGGGAGGACTACTCGGGACGCTCCAGTCCAAGAGCGCTATCTACTCCTCGCTGAAATCCCTAACTTCGGCGGGGCCAAAGATTGCGACCTCTCAAAGGCAAGTTTGACTTTGATTGCTGACGACAAACAGACGAATCTAAAGCCATTGGTCGAGAAACTAGGGTTCTCGCAATATTACAAGGAGGAGGCCTCACCTCCATATCCAAGGAACGCTTAGTTCCTTGCGAGATACTCGCTCAGTATGTATCTTATCGTCTACGGTATCGAGTCTAGCGCGCGTTTCTTTCGCTCCACCTCCAAGCGCTTCTCCATCTCTTCCGTCATGGCGACGTTATACCGCTTCTGCATCGGCTTCCCCGTGATCGGGGTCTACGCCGTCCTCGCGACGGCGTTGCGCTTCTTCTGAGCCTTCTGCGGCCTCCTCCGGGGCTTCTGGCCTTTCGCGGCCGCGGCGTTCCCCTCCGACCGTCTGGCCTTCCTGGCGATCAGCTCATCCAGCGAGTCGTAGAGCTCGAGCCTCTCCTCCATGATGCTCGCCTTCGCGTCCTTCACCCCGCGTATGCGCTTCACCTCAGCCTCGGCTGCCTCCGCCGCCGAGAGGTTGGGGAGGCTTATCGCATAGGCGCTGTACCTGGCCCAAACGCCTGCGTAGAAAAGGCGGTCTTCCAGGGCCCTCAGGATCTCCGAGTCCACCGCCGACCTGTCCGCGCCCGGCTCGTAATTGACCACCAGGTTCGCCTCCAGGGCCCCGTGGACTGCCCTGACTTCGTGCAGCGCGATGGTGAACACCGCCCTTCCGGACACCATCCTGTCCAGCCTCCTCTTGACCGTCTTCGCCGACAACCCTGTCTTCTTCCCAATCTCCCCGTACGACTGCGACGCGTCAGGCCTCAGGGCGGCGAGTATCTCCCAGTCGGCCCTCTTGAGTTGGAGGTCGCATGCAGGGAAGACCACCTCCGTGAAGACGCTGGATGTCGC
>JAFLZI010000021.1 GCA_029785625.1 Nitrososphaerota archaeon
GGGACCAGATACTCGGGATATACAGGAAGGTCACCGAAGAGTGGCTCGCCATCCCAGGGTACCTGGGGAAGAAGACCCGGGGGGGAGACCTTCGCCGGGGCCGAAGCCACCTACAGCATCGAGCACCTGCTCCCCGACGGGAAGGCGATCCAGGGGCCGGACTGGCACTCTGACGGCCAGAACTTCTCGAAGGCGTTCGGCATAGTCTTCATCGACAAGGAGGGGAACAAGCAGTGGGTCTACCAGAACACGTGGGCGATCTCGACCCGCGAGATAGGGGTGATGCTCGCGATCCACGGCGACGACAGGGGGGCAGTCGTCCCGCCGAGGCTTTCGGCCGTCCAGGTCGTCGTCGTCCCCATAGTGAACGACGAAAGCAAAGGGGCGGTCCTGGAGGGGGCGAGGAAACTGCTGGAGTCGCTGGCGGGGTTCAGGGCGAAGCTGGACGAAAGAGACAACCTCACCCCCGGGCGGAAGTTCAACGAATGGGAGGTGAAGGGGGTGCCGCTCAGGGTCGAGTTCGGCCCTAGGGACATGAGGGAGGGACAGGCGGTCCTCGTCAGGAGGGACACAGGGGGGAAGAGGACGGTCAAGCTCGGGTCGCTGGCTGCCGAGGTTGGCAGGGAGCTTGACGACATCCAGGCGAACCTCCTGAGGAAGGCTTCGGAGGCGCTGCAGGCGGGGACCCACGACGCCTCCTCGCTGGCACAGCTCAAGGAGGTCCTGGCTGCCGAGGGGGGGATCGTGAGGGTCCGCTGGTGCGGAGACGGGTCGTGCGAAGCCAAGATGAAGGAGTCGGCGGGGGGGAAGGTCCTGAGCGTCCCCCTCGACCAGAAACGAGAGAGCGGGGCGTGCATCGCCTGCGGGAAGGACGCCCCTTCGGTGGCCCTCTATGGGAAGTCATACTGACCCCTCGGAAGGATTATCAAACCCACTCCGACTCCGACGCCCCAGTGGCCGCAATCGCGGACCCCTCGGGGGAAGCTAGGCGAATTCTCAGGACCGCCGAGGAGCGGAAGGTGGTGCTCAGGCTCCTTGGCGGGGTCTCCTTCCTGCTCCGCTGCCCGTCGGCCGCCGACGTGAGGCTGAAGAGGGACTACCGCGACCTTGATTTCATGGCCCGCTCGAAGCAGTCCAGGGAGATAGGCGCCCTGTTCAAGGAGCTGGGTTATGTCCCCAGAGAGATGTTCAACGCATGGCAGGGGAGGAGGAGACTGATCTTCAACGACCTCGTCAACCAGAGGCGCGCCGACGTCTTCCTTGACGTCTTCGAAATGTCGCACAAGCTGGACTTCAGGGACAGGCTCGAGGTCGACAAGGGGACCCTCCCCCTAGCCGACATGCTCGCCACGAAACTGCAGATACACGAAATAAACGAGAAGGACCTCAAGGACATGGTCTGCATGCTCGCCGACTATGACGTCGGGGAGACTGACTCAGGGATGGTGAACGGGAAGTACATAGCCGGACTCTGCGCCGGGGACTGGGGGATCTACAAGACGTTCACAGCCAACCTGGCCGCGGTGGCGGGGAGCGCGGAGAAGTCGGGGCTGGACGGACCCCGCATCGCCCTCCTGAAGGAGAGGACGGAAAAGCTCATGGCCCTGATAGAAGGCGCCCCCAAGAGCATGAAGTGGAAGCTGAGGGCGGGGGTCGGAGAGAAGGTGAAATGGTACGAAGTCCCCGAGGCTGATGTCCAGGTGGTCGACTCGAGGATATCCAAGGACGGCGGGCAGGAGCCCTCCGGACAGGCCCCCAATGGTGAAAGATAGACGCCGAAGACCACGCTCTTCTTCGTGACTGACGTGCACGGGTCGGACAGGTGCTTCCGCAAGTTCATCAACGCCGGAAAGTTCTACGGCGCCAACGTCCTCATACTGGGCGGAGACATCACGGGAAAGATGATCGTCCCCATCGTCACCCAGGCGGACGGAACCAGTACATGCTCGTTCGGAAAGGAGCAGGTCATCCGCTCCAAGGAGGAGCTCGACCTGACCATGAAGGCGGTAAGGGACTCCGGCTCCTATCCGTTCCTGACGAACGCCAAGGAAGCCGAGGAGATCTCGGCGGACCCTGACCTGCAGGTCCCCCTCTTCAAGTCCCTCATGAGAGAAGGCATACAGGGGTGGATGCGCCTGGCGGAGGAGAGGCTGAAGGGGACCGGGATAACCTGCTACATATCCCCAGGGAACGACGACTACTTCGAGATCGACGAGATCCTCGACTCCTCCTCCTACGTCGTCAACCCGGAGCGGAAGGTGGTGGACATCGGCGGGGGGCACGAGATGATCACCCTGGGGTTCACCAACCACACCCCCTGGGACAGCCCAAGGGAGGTCGACGAAGCTGACCTGGAGAGGATGATCGAGCAGATGGCGAGGGAGGTCAAGGACCCCTCGACGGCGATCTACAACGTCCACGTCCCTCCCATCGACACCCCCATCGACAAGGCCCCGAAGCTGGACGGGGAGCTCAGGCCCGTCACCGCCGGAGGTCAGTCGGTCATGATATCCGCCGGGAGCTCGGCGGTCCGCAAGAAGATAGAAGAGCACCAGCCCCTCCTCGGGGTGCACGGCCACATCCACGAGTCGAGGGGGATGGTCAAGCTCGGCCGGACCCTCTGCGCCAACCCGGGGAGCGACTACGGGTTCGGGAACCTGAACGGGTTCCTCTGCGAGATAGAGAAGGACAGGGTAGTGTCGCACACCCTCACGCAGGGGTGAGCGCCCTCAGACCGCCGCCACGGGGTCGGCGTTGGCGAAGAGCCGCTGGGCCGTGCCGTCCACGCTCATGGGGAGGTCGACCTTGGCCAGCGCGATCATGTGGAGAGAAAGCGACGACGCCGCGATCCCAAAGCATGCGCTCCTGAGGAAGTCCCTTGTCTTCAGGTACCAGGAGACGGTCGCGCCGCTCAGTATGTCCCCGGCTCCCGTGCTGTCGAGCACAGGCGCCCGAGGGACCGAGACCCTGTATATCCTCCCGCCGTCGAGCACGTAGCACGATTCCGCTCCCTGGGTGACGATCCCCTTGCGCACCCCCATGGAGAAGACCTTCTCGAGCGCGGCCGTCGGCTCCGACCTACCGGTCAGCATCTCGGCCTCTGTCCTGTCCATCTTGACCGCGTCCACCTTCGTCAGGGCGGCGCCGTCGCTCGGGGGAGCGAAGGAGACCTCCCCGCCTTCTCCGAACCTCCGGATGAGCCCCTGGGGGTCAAGAAACGTGAAGTCGGAGCGGGCCGATATCTCCGAGAGGAGGGAGGGAGAGACCTCCCCGGCGAGGGGGGACACGAGGGAGGCGCGGAACCTCGTCTCTGGGGGTATCTGCGAAGAGGAAAGGTCCTCGCACCTGCTCGCCAGGTAGAGCGCCCTGTTCCCCCCGGCGTCCGTTATCCTGAACCTGGTGGTGGGCTTGGTGCTGCTCCGGTCCGACGCCCTGAGAGGCACCCCGTTCCTGGCCAGCCAGACCGCCTGTTCGTCGGGGAAGTCGGCCCCCACCTTGGTCAGCGGCGTGACTTCGTTCCCGAACCGGGAGGCGATGAGCCCGGCGTACGCAGGGGGCCCGCCCACCGAGGCGACTGTCCTGGTGGGGAGCTGTATCGAGTCGATGGTGAGGAACCCCGCGACCAGGACTTTCAATCGCGGTCGCCGGGGGCGCGGTCGTTAAGAACACTTTGCCTCGTCGCGCCAGATGGGGGCAACCGCCTTTCCCGTTTAAATAACTGACAACAGGACCGCCCACCGAGAATATAATGGACGTTCAATCCCGAAATGCAATAAGCACAGGTGCAAGCGTGGCAATAGTGGTGGTCCTCCTGGTAATCGCAGGGGGAGCCTACTATTACATCGCCTACTACTCTCCTACGACCAAGACTACGACCTCCGCGCAGTTGTCCGGGTCCCTCAACGTGATCACGTTCACCGACCCGTCGAACGCCTGGCTGCAGGACGCGGCCAGTTCGTTCATGGCGGCCCATCCCGGGGTCACCATCCATGTGACGGCGCAGGGCTTCAGCAGCTACACCACAACCGAGCTCACCTCGCTGAAGGCACAGTCGTCCACCTATGACATAATCACCTTCACTTCGACCAGCGCGCTGGGCTTCGCCAGCTACGTGTCGAACCTGAACGGGCTGGTTAACCTGAACACCACGGACATCCCGGCGCCGCAGCTCAACTTCGGGGGCTACTATCTGGCCAACGGGACGAAGGAGCTCATCGGGGTGCCGTACGACACTTCGACCTTCACCATCTTCTACAACCAGACCCTGCTGAGCAACGCCGCTCTGAACGCACAGTTCGAGAGCAAGTACGGGTTCAGCATGAGCCCACCGTGGACAAGCTGGCAGGCGATCCTCGACGTGGACCACTTCCTCGTGACTCAGACCCACACTGTGAAGTACGGGCTCATAACTGACGGGTCCGAAGGCCATGACATCATAGACACCTACCCGGCCATATTCGGCTACTACTACGCCCATGACTCCTCGATCAGCGGGTCCAACCCGCAGGGCGGCCTGCTGAACTACAACATCATGTTCAACGGCTTCGCAGGGTCCAGCGGCGTACCGGCTCCGTCTTTCAACGGCACCGCCGGGGTACAGGCGCTGCAGACGATGTACAACCTGATGCAGTACGACCCGCAGCCGGCTGGGACCACAGTGAACTACGGCACCGTCTTCGCCCCGCTGCAGGCGGGCGAGTCGTGGGGCTCGCTGATGTTCACAGCTGACGCATCCACCCTCCTGAGCTCGAAGAACATCTCCTCCTCCATCGCGGTCAGCGCGCTTCCGGGCGGCTATGCCGAGACCGGCACGGACTTCTATGCCATCAACAAGTACTCGAACAACAAGGCGCTGGCGGCGGCCTTCATCCAGTACCTCGTCTCCCCCGCGGTAAACGCCAAGATATACACCGTGGCAGGCGAGTTCCCGATCTCCAGAGCCGCGACAGCCATCCTCACCTCCAACACTTCGATCCCGCAGCAGGCAAGGAACGTGATACAAGAGGTGTTCAACACCGGCGCGGTCGGCTGGGCAAACCCGCCGAACCTAGTCATCACCTCTTCCACGCTGATACCCGCGTTCAACCAGCCTGTGTACGGATTCCTTACCGGGACATCCAACAGCACCTCATCTGCGCAACAGGCACTGGATACGGCAGCAGCCGCTTGGCTCAAAGCCGTAAGCTGAAGGCCGGTGCCTGCCCACCTTTTTTCGGGAGCTGAAGCCCGGGCGGCCGGGGTAAGGCTACAAGGCATAACGAAGAAGTTCGGAAAGTTCACCGTATTCGAAGGGGTAGACCTGGAGATCTCCCCCGGGGAGCTCTTCTCTCTTGTGGGGCCTTCGGGGTCGGGGAAGACGACGCTGCTAAGGATAATCGCGGGGCTCGAGGTCCAGGATTCGGGGCATGTTTTCATCGGGACGAGGCCCGTAGACGCCCTGGGCCCTGCGAAGAGGAACATCGGGATGGTCTTCCAGGACTACGCCCTCTATCCCAACAAGACCGTGATGGAGAACATCACTTCTCCTCTGACGGTGAGGGGGATGAAGAAGGAGGACGCGCTCAAAGACGCCAGGGAGATAGCGGGACGCCTCGGCATAGACGAGACCCTGGAAAGGAGGCCCGGTCAGATTTCAGGGGGGCAGCAACAGCGGGTCGCCCTCGCCAGGGCCCTCATCAAGCACCCGGACGTCTTCCTCCTCGACGAGCCGTTCTCCAACCTGGACGCCCAGTTGAGGTTCTCGGCCCGGAAGTTCCTGAAGGACGTGCAGAGGGAGTTCGGCATGACCACCATCTACGTGACCCACGACCAGTCAGAAGCCCTCTCCATTTCTGACAGGGTCGCCATAATAGGGAACGGAAGGATCCGCCAGGTAGGGACGCCGAAGGAGATCTATGCCTCCCCCGCCGACGAGTTCACGGCCACGTTCATCGGGAGCCCGCCGCTGAACGTCATGTACGTCAAGGTCTCGGGGGGCTCTTCGACCCCCGTGTCTCTCCCCCTAGGGGGCGTCGCTGACGGGACCTTCAAGGTCGGGATCAGGCCCGAAAGCCTCGTCCTCGGCTCGGGGCCCAACGAGGCTGAGGCGACCGCCTTCGAGTACGCAGGGCGCGAGACCATCGTGTACCTGAGCATAGGTGGCGTGGAGGTCAGGGCCATCGCCCACGACGTCAGGGGGATGGCCACGGGGCGGAAGGTGAAGTTTTCGGTCAATCCGGGGGGAGTCCACGTCCTGAGCAAGGAAGGGGCCTGAGCTGTCCCGCGTCGGCGCGGCACTCTCGAAGAGGATCTTCTACATCCCCGCCGTCGCATACCTGTTCTTCTTCGCCCTGGTCCCCCTGGCGATGTCGGTCTCCCTCTCCGCCCCCTCCTCCAATCTGTCGTCCTACGTGTCGCTCTTCGCCCAGACCGACTTCGGGCGGGTCGTCTACAACACCGTCTTCTTCGCGGTCGGGACAGCCGTCGTCTCCGTCCTGGTCGGCGCGGCCTTCGCTATCCTGGTGGACAGCAGGCGGCGCGCGAAGCGCGCCATATCCCTGATAGCGTACCTCCCCTACATGATACCCTTCACCGCGAGCGCCCTGATATGGGCGACCCTGTTCAACCCCGGGTACGGCCCCCTGGACCCTATCCTGACGTCGCTCGGCCTCCCCGCGATCAACTGGCTCGGCCCCGCGCTGCAGCTCTATTCGCTGACCATGGTGGGGGTCTGGACTTCGATCCCCCTGGCCTTCCTCATCATCCTCGCCGGCCTGTCCTCCGTCCCCAAGCAGGTGAAAGAGGCGGCGTCCGTCGACGGCATGGAGATGTGGGACTACTACTCCTCCGTGGCCCTCCCCCTGGCGAAAGGGGCGGTCATCACCGCCTTCCTCATGGTCATGATACTCGGCTTCGGGAACTTCGACCTCCCCTACATACTCAGCGGCGCCGGCGGGGTCCCCCCCGTCACCATGGCGACCATGGTGGTCTACGCATACGCCGAGATGTTCTACGCCAACCTCGCGCCTCAGGGGCTCGCCGCGGCCATATTCGTCGCGCTCCTCGCCAGCATCCCCGGGCTCCTGCTCGTCAGGACCACGTTGGGAGCCTCCAAGGACGGGAGGGGGAGGACCTGGCTCCCCAGACTCCGGGTGCCGAGGGTCCACCTCCCAGGCTCCCGGCGTGCCTTCAACGCCCCCTTCAGGTACATCCTGTATCTCGTCTGCAGCCTCGTCTCCGTGTTCATCCTCTTCCCCGTCTAC
>JAFLZI010000022.1 GCA_029785625.1 Nitrososphaerota archaeon
AAGGTTGGGTCGGCGGTGGTGTCCATCGTCCCACGGCGCAGGCTCTCGGAGATAGAGGTCGCGAGGATAGTCCGCCTCTTCACCCTTAGGAGGAGGCAGGTGGACTCGGCCCTGGCAGAACTGGGGATGAAGGGGAGCGGTCACGGTCGGAGGAGGGTCTATTCGCTCTCCCCCGATGAGGTCTTTGAGATCTGCAGGGAGTGAGGGCTTTATTCCCCGCCGAGAGGGCGATCGTTGTTGCTCCCCGCAGGCGTTTCTGTCACACTGGTCGAGCCAAGGGGCCCGGTCAACGTGGGCCACGTGGCCAGGCTCGCACAGAACTTCGGCGTCGAGAAGCTGTACCTAGTCGCCCCCAAGGCGGACCTTTCGGTGGCCGCGATCTATGCCTCCCACGCTTCCGATGTCCTCGATAGGGCTGTGGTGACCACCTTCGAGAAGGTGAGGGAAGAGAACGAGCTGCTGGTGGCGACCACCGCGGTGAGGGCCTCGAAGAAGTCCAATGTCATCCGCAGGATGGCGAGCCCAGACAGGCTTCATGCCATGCTCTCGTCCGCCCACACCTCATCTCTGGTCTTCGGGAGGGACACGACCGGACTGACCAACGAGGAGATCAGGATGTGCGATGTGACGACCACCATCGACACCGGGCGGGAGTACAGATCGCTCAACATCGGCCATGCCGCCGCCATAGTGCTCTACCTTGCTTCACGAGGAGCTGCGAAGGGGCGCATGCCCCAGGGCCGCAGGGCGAGGGAAGTGTTCGCTAAGAGCCTCTCGGAGCTCGCTGCGGCGTCGAAGGTACCGAAGCACAAGGCAGGGAGCATGATGGAAGTGGGGAAGAGGATCGCCGCGACGTCCAGTATGACCGACGCACAGCTCAACGTCCTATCTGGCGTCATCAGGAAGGCCGTGGCTGCAATCGAAACGTCTCAGGACCGCGGCTCGAAGACATAGACCGCCCTCTTCACCCACCGGGTGCTCTCGAACGACAGCCTCACCGGATATTCGAAGCCGATGGGGCCGGGCTGGTGCAGACGTAGCCCCAGCCTTCTGCCGTCCAGCGTGAGCGTGACCTCGTCTCCATCCATGGTCTCGACGACGGGAACCACCACGACAATCCTCCCGTCGGGACGTATGGAGTCGGCCATGGAAGAGAGGGCGTCATTGTAGACTTCCGCCGGTCCGTGAATCATCGCCTCAGCGGTGGAGGTCTTCGGCCTGGCGTTCAGGCTCGGCAGGAGGAGCGGCTCGGTGACGATGGCGTCAACCTTCGTCCCCCTGAGCATCCTCGGGAGCTCCCTGGCGTCCCCTTTCCTGACGTCGAACCCTCTGTCCGTGACTCCGCCGACCGTCCAGCGCAGGTTCTCCCGCGACTCCTGGACACGGCTCGCCTTCGAGTCGAGCCCCAGGCACCTAAGAGACCTCTTGAGAGCCTCCGAGAGTATGGTCCCCGAGCCGCAGAAGGGGTCGAGGATGGTCTGGCCGGGCCTCAGACCCGCCAGGTTCAGCAGCGTCCGGGCAAGGCGCGGCGACAGGGCAATCTCCGGCCTGGGGATGGGCCTCTGCGTCCCGCTCCGGCGCATGGAAGCGGAGTCAGGGACCCAGACCGTCGGGCCCAGGGCGAACCCGCCATGGTAAGGGAAGGCGACGACGTCGAGGGCCCCCCTGGTCAAGATTTGCTCCGAGAGGAGCTCGTTGCCCTTCGGCCTAAGGAGCCTTACCTTCCTGAGTCCCCGGCCCCGGAGCTCGTCGAGTGTAGACCTGACCAGCTCCTCGTAGTCGTCCTCCCCGACCCCGTAGGCGCTGAGGGAGATGTTCGACTTCTCTTCCAGATATGTAGTCATGAGCTCGGCCAAGGAGCCTTGGTCCCCCGACGGCGAGTCCAAGACTTGAGTCACGGGTGCGCATTTGTGCACGCCCGAAAGGTCCCGGATCTGACCGGGGTCGAGGCGGGTCGCATTGAAGACAGAGACACGCTCAGTAGGTGCTTCGGCGCGCCCCACTGAGCCTTCAAGCACAGAGCAGACCTCGAGGACGGAGAGCTTCCCGAAGGCGAGGACCATGGCGACGTCCCCGGATTCCAAGAGGGAGTCCGGAAGCAGGAAGGGCATCTGCCCCCACTATCAGCGGTGCCGTATTAAGGGTGGACAGGAGGTCGCGTCAGGAAAAGCCGATTGGATGGCGGTCCTCGGGGTAGCCTAGAGGGCATTGCACTGGGGCGAGCTGGCACAGTGCCACGATGTGATCTATTCGAAGGGATAGAGGGGGTCGCGCCTCTCGCTCGGGGCGATAGTAGGTTGCAGGCTGACCCGGGGAGGGCCCTTCTCGACGTCGGGGCGAAGGAAAGATAGAGCCTTGCACTTGGTTTTCAAGAGAAAACGAACCCCGACGCAGAGGTTTCAGCTGTCTCGGCCTCCAACGTGGTTGAAGCTTAATTAGGGGTCAGGGGGCGCGGTCATAAAAGGTAACCAAACATGCATGGGAAGAACTATCGGGTCATCCGAGGGATGGCCTACACGTCGAAGAAGTTCGCCCCGGGGGCGCCGAACCCGAAGGTGGCGCGCTTCACCACCGGCAAGAGCAGGACCGACTATGATTTCATTTTCAAGCTTGTCTCAGATGGCAGGGTCCAGATCAGGCACAACGCCCTCGAGGCCGCCAGGGTCGCGGCCAGCAAGAAGGTAGCCCTGCTCGGAGAGGAGAACTTCCTGCTCAGGGTTGTGACATACCCACACTTGATACTCCGCGAGAACAAGATGATCGCCACGGCTGGGGCGGACCGCCTTCAGGAGGGCATGCGCAAAGCGTTCGGGAAGCCCATCGGGCTGGCTGCGCGGGTCGCGATTGGAAGCGTCGTGCTCGAGTTGAGCGTGAAGTCAGAGAACTACGAGAAGGGGAAGGAGGCCATGTGGGCCGCCGGCACGAAGCTACCTATGAAGACGCATGTAGAGATCGTCCAGTTGAGTAAGCCTGTGGCAGCCGAGCCCCAGGCCGCAGCGTAAAGCCCCTGCTCTACAGCGCCCCGCGGGAAGCACTCAGTTGTGTTGTATGCGTCGATGCCGATGAGAACTCTCGGCCTCAAGGCTTGCTTTGGAGTCCCCGCGTCAGTGTCCCGGATGGTCGCCCCCCACGTGTGAGTTCGCCACCCCACTGGCCTAAGCGACTGCAAGGTAAGACCCCGCGCTTGGCACTCGGACGGCGTGTGCGAGCAACTAGAGGACGATGGGACCCGCCTGAGAGGCTACCAGACGCCGACCCTGCGCCTGCCGGCTGAAGAGGCCTTCTTCGGAGGGAAGGTGCTGTCGAAATCCGGGTGGTTCACCGCAGGAAGGACTGCCCTCAGCCTCCCCAGAGAGTGAGGGTCTATGGTGGTGCGCCTCCGCACTTCTTGTTCGGTCATCTTCTCCCCCCATATCTGGGCGTAGGACACGAAGAAGCGTTGGTCGGGGGTCAGCCCGTCCTTCTTCGCGGGTGCATGAGAGTGGGACAGCCTATCCTGCAGAGCCTCGTGGGCCAGACTTACGCCACCGAGGTCTGCTATGTTCTCCCCCAGGGTGAGCTTCCCGTTGGCGTGGAGCCCTGGGAGGACCTCAACTGCGCTGTAGGCCTTGACCACGGCCCCAGCCCTCCTGTCGAACTCCTTCTTGTCGTGGGGGGTCCACCAGTCCCTCATGTTCCCTCGGTCGTCATACTTCCTCCCCTGGTCGTCATAGCCGTGGGTGATCTCGTGGCCGATGACCACGCCGATCGCGCCATAGTTCACAGCGTCATCTGCCTTGTAGTCGTAGAAGGGAGGCTGCAGGATACCGGCAGGGAAGACGATTTCGTTCATCGTCTCATCGAAGTACGCGTTCACCATGGAGGGGCTCATCTGCCACTCGTCCTTGTCCACCTCCCCCCCTGCCCTCTTTGCCAGCCTGTTGAACTCGAAGGCGGCGGCTCTGAGGACGTTCCCCGCGAAGTCCTCCGGGTCGATCACGACCTCGGAGTAGTCCCGGAAGGTCCGCGGATGGCCGATCTTCACTCTGAAGTTGCGGAACTTTGATAGGGCCTGCCGCTTGGTCTTATCCGACATCCATGGAAGACCCTCCAGCCTCTTCACGAACACCTTCCTTAGGTCGTCGACAAGGGCCTGGGCCCTGCGCCTAGCCTCGTCGGGGAAGTGCTCCTCCACGAAGAGCTTGCCAATGGCTTCTCCAACCATCGCGTCGATGGTTCTGATGGCGCGCTTCCATCGCAACTCCGGTTCTTTCTGACCGGTGAGCTTCCTGCGGAAGAAGTCGAAGTTCTCCTCTTCGACAGCAGAATGAAGGTATGAAGCCGTCGAGTGGAGGACGCTCCAGCAGAGGTAGGCCCTCCAGTCGTCTATGTTCCCTTCGGCGAGGAGCCCATCCACGGCCCTGAAGAACTCGGGCTGCCCTACCACCACGTGGGTGAGTGGCGGGACGCCAGCGTCTTCCATGAACCGCGAAAGAGAAAGCGCGGGGTAGGAGGAACCGAGCTCTGAGACATTGATGCGGTTGTAGTTCTTCTCCCTTTCGCGCAGCTCCGTCCTCGACCTGCCGGCCTTCGCAAGGGCGGTCTCCATCCTAAGGACGGCGTCGGCCCATCTTCTGGCGCGGCTGCTGTCCAGCCCCTTCAGCCTGAACATCTTTGCGACGTGGGTGCGGTACTGACCGCGAACCCTTGCAAAATTCTTCGAGAGGTAGTAGTCGCGGTCTGGGAGCGAAAGCCCACCCTGCTCAAAGTAGAAGGCATAGACGCCGCTCTCCCTGTCGTCAGGCTTCGAGAACGCGTGGAAGGCGGGTTCGATCCCCCGGCTCTGGAGCTGTGGGATGACCCCCGCCACTTCATAGGGCGTGCTGACCCTCTCCGCGAGGCGCCAGAGGTGTTCGATGGGACGGAACTTCGCCGCCTCGATCTTCCGCACGTCCATTGCGGACTTGTAGAAACGTCCGACCAAGCCTGCGGCTGGGCCGCCTCTCCCATCAGCGCACTTCTCTGCGATGGTTTTGAGGAGCACAAGGTTGCTCTCGTCCAATTCGTTGAAGGCACCATAGCGCGACTTGTCTGGGGGGAGCTCGTGGGCATCGAGCCATCCCCCGACGGCGTAGCGATAGAAGTCGGCATGTGGGTCTGCGGACCTGTCCATGAACGCGACGGAGAACCTGCGCGGTTTTGTTGGCGCCAATTGCTGACTCCAGTCGGGGAATGCCAGCGACGCTTAATCGTTTGGGAGATGGAGTCGGGGGTCGGCTCTCGTCGTAATACTGCTTAAGAGGGTAAGCTGGGCGCAGGGCCCAAATTGCCTGAGATAGAGATCAGGAACCTCACATTCACCTACGAGAACAGGACGGCGCCGGCCCTCCAGGGCGTCAACCTCAGCGTGGAGAAAGGAGAGTTCATCCTAGTGGCTGGGCAGAGCGGCTGCGGGAAATCGACCCTCATCAAGTGCCTGAACGGCCTGATACCGCACAGATACGTCGGAAGCTACGCGGGCGAGGCGAAGGCGTCTGGGCAGACAGTCATGGCGTCGAACCTCCTTGAGCTGGGTCTCAGGATCGGGACTGTCATGCAGGAAGTGGAGAAGCAGGTCGTGTCCCCCATCGTGGAGGACGAGATCGCCTTCGGCCCGTCTAATCTCGCCCTCCCCAGGGAGGACATCGAAGAGAGGGTGCACAACGCAGCCTCGTCGCTGGGGCTCGAAGAGCTGAGGAAGCGCTCCACCTACGCCCTCTCCGGCGGCCAGAAGCAGAAGGTGGCTATCGCAGACATCATGTCGATGGAGCCATCCATAGTCCTCTTCGACGAGCCACTCGCTAACCTGGACTCGGAAGGGGTCGAGATGATGCAAGATGCATTCAGGAAGCTGTCGCGTTCAGGGAAGACGGTGCTAGTAGCCGAACACAGGACAGAAGAGGTGCTGAAAGCAGGTCCCAGCAGGGTGGTGGTGATGGTGGACGGGCGCATCGCTGCCGACAGCGACGACCCTGCGGTGCTGGCAAGGTTCGCCGACGTCCTCAAGGTCCCCGCGGAATATCTCGTCCGGGGGAAGCGCCGGCCTCATGCGCCTGTACCAAGGCAGCCAGTGGGCGCGGCGGGGGAGCCGATTGTGAAGTGCACGGACCTGGTGGCAGAATACCCAGGGGGAGTCAGGGCGCTTGACGGAGTCTCAATCGAGATCAAACGAGGGGAAAGGATAGCCCTCCTCGGGAACAACGGCGCGGGTAAGTCGACCCTGGCTCTCGCCCTGACGGGAATCCTGAAGCCGGTTTCGGGGTCGATCCTTGTGGAGGGGCGGGATTCGAAAGGGCTGGCTGTTTCAGACGTCGCGAAGACCATAGCGGTCGTCTTCCAGAGCCCGTTCCTGATGCTCTTCTCGCGAACGGTCAGGGAGGAGCTCGCCTTCGGGCCAAGGAACATAGGCATAGGAAAGGAAGAGATCGCCAGGATCGTCCCTGAAGCGGCCAGGGAGTGCGGTGTGGAGCACCTGCTCGATGGCTCCCCGTTCGCTACGAGTTTCGGCGAGAAGAAGCGCGTCTGCGTAGCCTCCGTCCTGGCCATGAGGCCCGAATGCGTAATACTCGATGAGCCCACCGCAGGCCAGGACTACGCCAACTGCGCCCATTTCATGGACTTCATCGACTCGGTGCAGAGCGCGAAGTCTTTCATAGTGATAACCCACGACCCTGATCTCGCCATCGACTACACCGACAGGACGGTGGTGATGCACGGAGGGAAGGTGATAGCAGACGGACCCACGAAGAGGGTGCTCGCCGATGAGAAGGTGCTGAAGGAGGCGGCTATACGCGAGACCTCACTGATCTCTTTGTCGAAGATGCTCACCGGTGGAAGGTCGGTGCTAACGACCGCTGAACTCCTGGCGGCTTCAGGCTCGGAAGCTGCTTCTTGAAGTGCGGCGGCACCAGACGCCCATTCCTATACGAATATTCTGCGCAATAATATTGATAAATGTATACATCAAGACCAGCGTCGGTAAACCCGATTGGTTGAACAACCGCCCAGCCCTGGGGGAGAACATAGCAGACCTCGGTGGCGTAAGTCTGGCCCACGAGGCTCTGCAGGATAGGCTGTCCCACTCGGACGGCGTG
>JAFLZI010000023.1 GCA_029785625.1 Nitrososphaerota archaeon
AAGGGAGGCACGCGCAGCCTGTGCCGCGATCTTTCCCTTCCCCATCTTGAGGTCCGACCTCACGACTATGACCTGCTTCATTGGCGGCGTTTGCCAATGGTTATTACGAGTCTGGTTAAGGCTTTGCAAAGTCCTGGGACGTGACCAACGAGTACGACGTGGTGGTCGCTGGCGGGAGCGTAGCCGGCCTGGCCTTTGCTTCCGAAGCGGCGAAGAGGGGGGCCAATGTCCTCGTGGCCGAAGAGCACCAGGAGATAGGGGAGCCGGAGAAGTGCGACGGGCTGGTGAGCCTAAGGGGCCTGCGCAAGTACGGCTACGCCCCAGGACAGGCGTCCGTGCAGAACAAGATCTTCTCGGCGCTGTTCCACTCCCCTTCGGGGAGGCATTTCGCCGTCAACGCCACGGCCCTTGACGTAGTCGTCCTGGACAGGAGCGCGTTCGACAAGGAGGTCGCGGCGTCGGCTGAAAGGAACGGGGCCGTGGTGTCCCTCGGAAGGCGCGTAGTCAGGGCGGACCAGAAGGAAGACCGGATGGAGGTCTTGGTAGGGGGGGAAAAGGTGGTCTCGAAGCTCTTCGTGGACGCCACGGGGCCGGCGTCGAGCCCCCGACGCGGCATAATCCCGGCAGCCAAGTACGAGCTGGAGGGGGACTGGATAAGGGAGCACGCCGTAGAGGTCTTCTTGGACCCAGCTAGGTATCCGGGGTTCTTCGCCTGGGTCATCCCTTTCGGAGGCCACAGGGCGAAGGTGGGAGCCGCCGGGCACGGAGTGAGCCCATACAAGGCCCTCGAGGGGTTCCTCGCCGGGAGGAGCTTCAACGTGCTGCGGCGGGTCACGGCGCCGATCTATGTCGGAGGGCCAGCCACGGACTTCGTGGAAGGGAGGAAGATATACGTGGGGGAGTCGGCGGGCCAGGTCAAGCCCACCACGGCGGGGGGGATTATGACGTCAATCGCCGGGGCTGTGATGGCGGCGAGGTGGGCCTGCGCCAGCATCGAGCAGGACAAGCCCGTCCTGCTCGAACGGTATCAGAGAGAGTGGGAGGCCGCCTTCCTGAAGGAGATGAAGGCGATGATGAGGCTCCGCGGGGTCTTCGAGAAGCTCTCCGATTCCGACCTCGAGGCGGTCTTCACGTCGTTGGCGACCCCGAAGCTGGTCCTGAGGCTCTCGCAGACCGACTTCGACTTCCACGCGACCGCTCTGCTGGGCGCCCTGGGAGTGGGAGGGCTTCTCAGGATCGCCAGGGTCGTGGCTTCGGCAGAGGTCAGGTCACTCCTCGCGGAAGGGTGAGACCCGCCCCGTTTCAGCAACCTATATCTGTCGGGTCCCGAGGGGACCTAAAGAAATGTCCCAGGGCACGGTGACGCTCCCCCTCTGCAATTCATGCAACAGGCCCATCAAGCCTGCCGAGAGGGCCGTCCACTTCAGCTGCCCCAACTGCCACGAAACGGTCATCTGGCGCTCGGAAAAATGCAGGAAGTTCTCCAGAAGATACAAATGCGTCAACTGCGGCTTCGAAGGGCCTTAGGTGGCGCGCCCGTTGGGTTCCTACCTGATCAGAATCAAGCTCCTCCCAGAGGACCCGGCGACCGACCTTCAGAAGCTCACCGACTCGGTCGCAGCCAACCTCCCGGAGCCTGCCCGCATCAGGAGCCAGAGGGTCGAGCCCATAGCCTTCGGGCTGTCGGCCGTCATCGTCGACGTGGTCGCGCCGGAAGAGGAAGGCGTCGTCGACAGGATCGAAGACGCTGTCTCCAAGGCGCCGCTTGTGAGCCAGTACGAGGTGACAGGGGTGAGCCGGATGTCCAGCAAGCTCCCGCCACAGCCGCCGTCCTGACCCTGCCGTCGACTGATACCTTTTATACCGCCGGGTGCACCCGGAGCACGCCGTTTCTACAGCGGTGTGGACTTCATGAGATACCCTCTCAGATATGCAGCCTTCGAGTGGATCAAGGAGAAGAAGAACGCGACCGACTCCGAACTCCTGGAGGCGATGAACAAGAACGGGAGCAAATGCTCTCCGAACGAGATCGACAAGGTGCTCATGCAGCTTGAAATCCTCGGCCTCATCTCCATAAGGTGGGTGTCCAAGGACAAAAGGAGGATAGAGTTCCAGGAGAAGCCCCTAGAGGAGCTTCGTATGCCCCGCACGGCCGAGTGACCTAACCGATATATCGGCCGGGCCGGGACGAGCTAAAGCGTGGGCGTCGACTTCGGGGACTCGATTCCGCGCGAGAAGATACAGCTGGAAGACATATCCGGGTGGAAGCTCGCGGTGGACGGCTACAACACCCTCTACCAGTTCCTGGCGATAATCCGAGGCATGGATGGGGGTCACCTGAAGGACTCCCAGGGGAGGGTTACTTCGCACATCTCCGGCCTCTTCTACAGGAACGTGAACCTGCTAGAGCTGGGAATGAAGCTGGTCTACGTTTTCGACGGGAAGCCTCCAGAGCTCAAGATGGAGGAGATCAGGCGCCGCTCCGAAGCGAGGCGCGAAGCGAAGGACCAGTATCTCCGAGCCCTGCAGGCGGGAGAGGTGGCGCAGGCCAGGAAGTACGCCGAGGCCTCCACCGTCCTCAGGCGGGACATGGTCGCTGACGCCAAAGAGCTCCTGGACGCGATGGGGATCCCCTGGGTGGATGCGCCGTCAGAGGGGGAGGCGCAGGCTTCGGTCATGGCGATAGAAGGGTCGGTGGGCGCAGTCGCGTCCCAGGACCACGACTCACTGGTGTTCGGCGCCCCCGTCCTCGTCCGCAACGTCACGATCTCGGGGAAGAGGAGGCTCCCGAGCAAGGGGATCGTGATCAACGTCGTGCCCGAAAGGATAACCCTGTCGTCCGTGCTCGAGTCGACTGGGCTGACCCGAGAGCAGCTCGTCGACTACGCCATACTCCTCGGGACGGACTTCAACCCGGACGGGTTCGAGGGGGTCGGTCCGGCTACCGCCCTGAAGTACCTGAAGAAGTATGGAAAGCTCGAAGAAGTCAGAGAGCTCAGCAAGCCGCTTGAAGGGGTCGACTACGCGGCGATAAGGAAGCTATACCTCGACGCCCCGTCAATCAAGCGGGTACAGCCGGTCTGGAAACCCCTCGACAGGGAAAGGGTGGTCTCCTTCCTAGTGGGGGAGCACTCCTTCTCTAGAGACCGGGTGGAGGCGGCCATAGCCAGGGTACAGTCTACAAAGGCGGCCCAGTCCGAGACACTGGAGAAATGGTTCGGCTGACCCCTCCTTCCCTGCCGAGCCTTGCCGACCTCAAGAGGGGAGTGATCGTGGCGTCCTCAGGGAACCACGGGCTGGCGATTGCCTACGCCTCCGGGCTCTTCGGGACGTCGGCGACCATCTGCGTCCCGGAGGACGTGAACTCACAGAAGCTTGTCGCCATCGAGGCGCAGGGCGCGACAGCCCCGAGGCAGGGGAAGGGTACGACGAAGCGCCTGTGAAACGGGGTAAGGTGCCCAGGGTCGACCCGGGCCGGACCGTCGCCGGCGGGATGCAGGCGGCCGCCCCGGGGGAGGTCACTTTCGGGGCTGCAAGGAGGTTCGTCGACAAGATCGACCTCGTGAACGATACGGAAATCGAAGACGCCATCTTCGGCCCCCTCTCCCTTTCCAATGTGCTGGCGGAGCCCGCGGGAGCGCCCCCTCTTGCCGCGATGAAGGGACCGCTGAGAGGAGAACCGGGGGACAAGGTGGGGCTTGGTCATCGGAGGGAACGTTGCCGTGGACCTTCTCCGGTCCATCCTCACGCGAAGGCGGAGGTGAACTCCCCGACGTCCCGCGCCCCAAGATATGGGTTCGACTCCCGCTCCTCTCTCAAGGTCCTCGACCTCACTTCCCCGTAGTCGTGCCCGGGGTAGAGGACCGTCTCGGGCGGGAGCCTGAAGATGACGTCGTGGAGGCTCGAGTACATTGCGCCCGCCCTCTCCCGGTCAAACCTCCCGATCGTCCCGACGAAAAGCGTGTCCCCGGTGAAGACCTCGCGCCCTCCATAGACGCAGATGCTGTCCTCGGTGTGCCCCGGCGTGTGGATGATTCTCAGAGCCGCCCGGCCCACCTCGAGCAGGTCTCCGTCCCTGACCTTGAGGTCGTATCTCGCCCCGGAGCTTTCATGGGCCACCAGCTTCCCTCCCACCTTCCCGGCGAGCTCCTCCATGGTAGACACGTGGTCGAAGTGTCCGTGGGTGGCGACTATGTACTGCACCCGGGCGCCAGACTCGGCCACCGCCTTTTCTATGGGCCCCGTCTCCCACCCCGAGTCGACGACCACCGCGTCCCGCGTCGTCGTATCCACGGCGAGGTAGACCAGGTTGGACATGGGGCCTACCGGGATTTGCTTCACCTCCAGAGCCACACGCACACAGCGGCAGATTCACGTTTATCAAGTTCCACTGGACAGGAAGGCCCTGACTTGAGCCCTGCAATGAAGAAGCCGTCGGAGTCTGAGATGACGACAGCAAGGCTGATGATGCCCACCGACGCCAACGTGCTGGGGAACGTCTTCGGCGGGGCGATAATGAGGTATATGGATGAGATAGCCGCCATCGTGGCCTGGCGGCACGCGGGGAAGAACGTGGTCACCGCCTCGATCGACAGGATGGACTTCTACGCCCCCGTGTTCGTGGGGGACCTCCTCATGCTGAAGGCGGCGGTGAACTTCGTCGGGACAACATCGATGGAAATCGGGGTCAGGATAGAGGCGGTCGACCCGTCCACCCGCAGGGGGACCCACACTGGGTCCTGTTTTCTGACCTATGTCGCCCTCGATGAAAAAGGGAAGCCCACCCCCATCCCTCCCCTCTCCCCGACCACTCCCATAGAGAAGAGACGCTTCAGGGAGGCCCTCGCCAGGAGAAAACTCAGGGAGGCGGCCCAGGCCGTGACCCAGCGCCGCTGACGCCTGCCGGACTTTGATTGCCGGCTCAAAAAAACTAGAGCACCCCGCACTTAGGGCGCACGGCCGCTGCTCGGGGCGTGCGCGACTTCTCCGAAGGGTTCAGGGTCGACAGGATGCGCAGCGGCAACGCCGCGGTTTACATATTGAAGGAACAGTTCGAGAAGTTCTCGTCATCCCCTCAGAAGGTGGAGACCTGCGAATCGATAGCGAGCTGCTTCTACCAGCTGGAGCAGTATGAAGACGCCGCCGGGTGGTATGAAACCGCTGGGAAACTCATACTCTCAGAGCCGACGGTCACCCCCGCAATCAAGGCTCTAAGCGCCCTTTCGGTCTACGAGAGGGCGCTGGACTGCTACAGGAAGGAAGAGGACGAGGAGAGGTTCACCGAGTGTTCCACTCTGATACGAGAGCTGAAACGGGCCTGTGCTTCAGCCTGAGCCGGCCTTGGAGTCTTCCTCTGCCTTCGCGCTCATCCTGTTGACGGTCTTCACGTGGCATTCCTCGCAGACGGGCTCCTCTCTGGGCCCGACCTTGAAGGTGTGCAGGACGACCTCCAGCTCCGCATCACAGAAGTAGCACTTCGCCTTCAGTCGCCGCTCCCCCTGGGCGCATATATCCTCCTCCTCACCATTTCCTTCCCCCCCTTGAAGTACCACACTTCGGCTTCCGCCTTCGCGTTCTTCCCCCACTCCGCGAGTTCCTCGAGCTCCCTTTTGGTCGCCCTCGCCTTGCCGCTCTTCACCTGGATGAGCAGGACCTTGCCTCCCTTCGCCGCGAACACGTCTACCGCGCCGTGGGACGCCGCGCTCCGCGAGACCATCCAGCCGTCCTTCCTGAGCGCGTTCATCGCCCTGTATTCCCTTGACCGACCGGACTGATAGTTGCGGTTGGGCACCGGGAAGCGGGCCCGATTCAGAAGCATGTAAACGTGTTCTGGGCCCAGGCGTCCCGTGGGGGAGGTCTGCAGAAACTCATCCCGAAGGGTAAGCTTATGACGACCGGGCCGGCGGGCGGGGCCAGACTTGGACGAGGTCGAGAAGTCCCTGAAGGCGATGGAGGCCCGTTTCTCCGACCAGCTGCAGCGTCGCGACAGGGTCCTGAAGGACACCAGAGACGTCATATCCGCCTCTTCTAGGGCGATCATCAGCGTCCACACGGGAAAGCTGAAGGAGGGCGAAAGGGAGCTGGCGAAGGCAAGGGCTCTGATGAACGAGCTGAGGAAGTCCTCAGACCCTTCGTTGTCCCGCTACCTGGTCTCTCCCGAAGCGGAAGTAGTCGAGGCGTCAGCCGTCGTGTCCCTCGCCAAAGGGAAGGCGGTGCCGTCCATGGAGAGCCTGGGGGCTTCTCCTGAAGCGTATCTCCTAGGGCTGCTCGACACGGTAGGGGAGCTGAAGAGGCTAGTGCTCGACTCCATCCTGCGGAGGAAGCTAGCGAGGGCGAAGAGATACTTCGAGGTCATGGAGGAGCTCTACTCGGCCTGCTCGCCGCTGGCGGTCTATGACCACGTCGTGAACGGCGCCCGCCGTAAGATAGACGTGGCAAGGATGCTGGTCGAGGACACCAGGGGGCTCCTAGCCGTGGAACTCGGGCGGGAGTCGGTGAGCATATCTATGTCCCGCCTTGAGAAGAAGCTGGCGGGCGGGCGTGCCTAGAACTCCTTCAGCAGCCTGCTCGTCTTGATGTCAGGATAGGGGGAGTCAAGGCGGACGACTCTGACCTTCAACCCTCTTCGCGCCGCCTCTTCTTTGATGTCGCCCTCCATGTGGTACTGGTCGTAGCCCAGCGCGACCACGTCGGGTGCGACCTTCTGCAGGGTGACGTAGATGTCTCCCTCGACTCCTAGTATCGCCGCGTCGACGCTCCGGAGGGCCGACAGCAACCTGACCCTGTCCTTCTCCGAGACGATCGGCTCTCTCCCCTTCCTCTTCCTGATGGTGCTGTCTCTGGCGACGGAGACCACGAGGACCTCTCCGAGGCTCTTCGCCTTCTCTATCGTGTAGACGTGTCCGTAGTGTATGACTTCGAACCCCCCGCCGATGAAGACCACCCTGATGGACTTCCTCCCCTTCTCGGTGAGGCTGGCTCTCCCGCCATCTGTCCTGACCAGCCCCCGCTCCTCAAGGACGGCGAGCTCGCGCTCTGCCTCGCTCGTGCTCAGGTGGAGCTTTCGCCCCAGGCCGC
>JAFLZI010000024.1 GCA_029785625.1 Nitrososphaerota archaeon
CTTCGTCTATGAGTGGGCCCTCAACCCCGGCCAGGCAGGGACCGGCAAGGACAAAGTAGTCGACCAGGGGACTCCCGAATGGGATCAGTACAGGAGCGACAAGTCAGAGCCCATACGCGAGTCTGACTGCATCTTCTGCATGGCGTGCGAGACAAGTTGCCCCACGCAGAGCATCAAGATCACACAGCCTTAGCCGATGGTTTGCTAAAGCGCAGAGCGTAGCATACTACGATGCTGCCCCGTGAGAACTGGGGGACTCTGACCCAGCCTTCGGGACAAGGACTCTTCTCTCGATTTAGACAGGCCCACCCGATCTAGGTCGACCCTTCGTCCTCCTCGGGCAACTGTCAGCAAGCATTTTATCCTGAAGGAATTCGGAGCCGTCTCGGCTATGGAGGAAGACGCGGACCTAAAGCTGCTGGAGCGGAGGAAACTCGAGGAGATGAAGCGGAGGCTGAAGGCCTCGGCTCCGGCCGTGCGAGCGGAGAAGACTGACAGGGAGGTCGTGGAAGGGATGCTTTACGACAGGGGGGACGAAGTACTGCAGGCGGCCTACTCGTTCTACCCGAAGGAGACGGAGAGACTAGTGCGGGAGCTCGCGTCGCTGATAAGGGGCGGCCGGCTGCAGGAAAGGATCGCTGGAGGGGAGCTCCTCTCGATCTTCAGGCAGCTCGGGATGAGGTTGAGGCTAAAGACGTCCATCAAGGTAATGGACCAGGGGAAGCTCGTAGACCTGAGCGAGAAGCTAGGGAGGAGCGAGGGGCAGTGAACGGGACCGTCAGCGAGGAGGTCCTGGAGGTCCCGAAGGCCTCCGAACCGGTCCTAGTCTGCGGCCTCCCAGGGAGCGGCTACGTGGGGAAGCTGGCGGCCGACCACCTGGTGTCGTCCTTCAAGCTCAAGAAAGTGGCGGGGTACAGGAGCTCCACCTTCCCGCCCCAAGTGAGCGTGAAGGAAGACGGGACGGTAGACCCTCCCATGGGGGCGCTCTACTACGCCCCCACGAAGGCGAAGAGGGGGCTCTTCGTGTTCACGGCCGACGCCCAGCCAACGACCTCCGAGGGCGAGTACGAGCTGTCCGATGCAGTGGTGAAGTTCGCCAAGAAGTGCGGAGTAAAGAAGGTCTACACCCTGGCAGCCTACATCACAGGTTCGTTCTCCGAATCGCCCAAGGTGTATGGCGCCGGGACATCCAAGGTGATCGCCGGGGCGCTTCGGGAGAACGGGGTCATCCTGATGAAGGACGGGGGGATAAGCGGGATGAACGGCCTCCTGATAGGCATCGCCGCGCTGAGGGGCCTCGAGGGGGCGTGCCTGCTGGGGGAGACTTCAGGGTACGTCGTGGACGCCGGGGCTTCCAAGGCGGTGCTGGAGCAACTCTCGAAGGTGCTCGGCATCCCCATCGACACCTCCAAGCTCAAAGAGAAGGCGGACGAGACCCAGAAGTTGATCGGCCAGCTGCAGGCCATGGCCGACCAAGCGAGGGAGGCAGCCCCCCAGACCGGGCGCGATCAGAGGCCCGGGTACATAGGATAGCAAGCCTCTCAGAAGGGGTAGAACGCGGGGAAGGTCACGCCGAAGAACGCTACCATGACCGCGTCAAGGATGACCAGGATTACCCAAGCGAGGACGGCTATCCCGACCGCCCTGGACCAGGTGGTGCGGAAGGCGCCCCTGAAGACAGCGAGCCACGTGAGTAGCCCCAACAGGAGCGCGAAGGCGCCGGCTGAGGTCCCTATCACAGCCCCAAGCGCAAGGGCTGCCGCGAGGTAGACGACGTAGTAGGCCACCACTCCGCCGAGGGTGGCTCCCAGGGCGTCCCCGAAGCCCACGGTGTCCCCTCTGATCGCCCTCGCCGCGAAGTAGACTGGAACAGTGACGATCACCCAGAGGATGGCCAGCCCCAGGACGTAAACCAAGACCCCTAGAGGGGACGTCGGGAAGTGCAAGGAGGGTATGTGGCTTACCCCTTGATGTTGCCCACTGGACGCAGTGCCACGACCTTCCTAGAGATCCCGGCCCTGTCCATGGTCTCCACCACCTCGGAGATGTCTTTGTAGGCCATCCCCGCCTCCTCGGCCAGGCCGTCCATGGTCGCGGCCTTCACGTATATCCCCCTGTCGAGCATCTTCTTCTGTAGCTCGGCCCCGCGGACCTCGCGTTTTGCCGCGGTCCTAGACATGGTCCTCCCTGACCCGTGGGCAGTGGAGCCGAAGGTCTCCTCCATCGCCTTCTTGGTCCCCACCAGAAGGTAGGACCCGGTCTCCATGGACCCTCCGATGATGACCGGCTGGCCCACCTCTCTGTAGGGGGCGGGGATGTCTGGGTGACCAGGGCCGAAGCTCCTCGTCGCCCCCTTCCTGTGGACCAGGAGTTCCCCGTTGAACCCTTCGTAGCTGTGCCGCTCCACCTTGGCTATGTTGTGACAGACATCATAGATCAGGTGCATGTCGAGGGACTCGGCGTCTCGATGGAAGACCTTGGAGAAGGCTTCCCTGACCCTGTTGACTATGATCTGCCTGTTGACGAAGGCGAAGTTGGCTGCGCAGACCATCGCGGAGTAGTAGTCCTTCGCCTCCCTGGAGTCGAACGGGAGGCAGGCCAGGTCTCTGTCCCTCACCTGGATGTCGTATCGGCGCATGCTGGACTCGAAGTTCCTGAGGTAGTCGGTGCAGATCTGGTGCCCGAACCCTCGGCTCCCGCAGTGGATCATTACGACGACCTGATCGTCGTGGACGATCCCGAACCCCTTCGCGAGGTCGGGGTCGAAGAACCTCGCCGGGTCCACGACCTGGATCTCGAGGTAATGGTTCCCAGAGCCGAGGGTCCCGAACTGGCTCACCCCCCGGCTCATGGCCTGCCTGCTCACCTTCGAGATGTCGGCCCCTTTGATGTACCCTCCTTCTTCGACGTGGGCAGGGTCGTCGTCCCAGGCGAGGTCGTGCTCCGCGCACCACTTGACCCCAAGAGAAGTGATATCCCCCATCTGCCCCTGAGCGAAGTTTTGGAATCCCTTTACCCCCACTCCGGCGGGGACCAGGTTGAAAATGAGGTCTACCAGCTCTTTTATCTTTGGTTTGACCTCAGAATACCGTAGATTCGTCCTGATGAGGCGCATTCCACAGTTCACGTCGAAACCTATTCCTCCAGGTGAGATTACGCCCTTTTCGACGTCGAATGCCGCAACCCCGCCTATGGGGAAGCCGTATCCCCAGTGGGCATCAGCCATGGCGTAAGCGTAGCGGACTATCCCCGGGAGGCATGCCACGTTGGTCACCTGCTCTATCACCCCGTTGTCCATGGCCTCGAGGAGTTTCCTAGTGGCGTAGATTCTGGCGGGGACCCTCATCCCCTGCTTGTAGGTGGTGGGAATCTCCCAGGAGACGTCAGAAACCTGCTTGAACGAGCTCGCCTGTGCCACGCAGAACCACCCTTGCCCGCTGCAGCCGCGTTGATTCTTTAAGCGTTTAGAGGGCTCAGATGTCGAGGACGACGGTAGCCTTCCACCGAGGCCCGACCTGGCTCACTCCGAAGAGGTGCATGGTCACGGCCTTGACGTCGTTGCGGAGGGAGTGGCGCTCCCTGTCTATCGCATCCCCCCTCGCCTGCGCCGTGAGGGACCGGCCACCTGGATCGACCTTGACGCTGTACTCCCTGAAGAGGAGGGAATCGACGTCCTTCGAGATGATGAGCTCAGTGAGGAAGTCATAGAGAAGCCTGTCGAGGTCTTGGGCTTCCAGCGAGAAGTTCTTCGCGGTGCCCCCCTTCAAGGTCTTGGGGTCGACCATGACGTCCGTAACGGCGAGAGCGCACGTTTCGAAGAGGCCGTCAATCGAGTCGGACTCGGCTTCGAAAGCGACGTCTGCGAGGGCGACATCTGGGAGGTACCTGAACGGCACAGCGTTGGGAGCCTGCGCGCCAAGCGCTCTTAACCTGTGCGCAAGGAGCGGCAGGGCGGTGGGCCTGGGGCCGGCTACGACCGTGCGTGCGGCCGACGGCGCCAGAAGCCCGGGAGAGGGTGCAGGGAGGCGTACCCGAGGAATGGCCCTAGGCTGCTTTCCTGGCCGGGATGAGCTCCAACTCCCTTCCTGCCTTCTCGAAGGCGCCTATAGCGAAGTCGAGGTCCTCTTTTGAGAGAGCGGCGTTCATTATTGTCCTTATCCTCGCCTTCCCCTGCGCGACCATAGGATACACGATGGGGAGGGCGAACACGCCGATTTCAAAGAGCCTGGAGCTTAGCTTCTTGGCTTTGCCGCTCTCGCCGACCATCACGGGCGTGATGGGGGTCTCGCTCCTGCCTAGGTCGAACCCGAGGTCCTTCATCGCCTTCTTGAAGTAGCGTGTGTTCTCCCAGAGTCTCTGGACGTGCTGCGGCTCTTTCTCGAGGACGTCCACGGCGGCCAGGCAGGCGGCGGCCACTCCCGGAGGGTGCGAGCCGCTCAGAAGCCAGGTCCGGGATTTGTTGTAGGCGAAGTTGACAAGGTCGCGGGACCCCGAGACGTGGCCGCCGACCACCCCGAAGGCCTTGGAGAACGTCCCCATCTCCACGTGGACCTTGTCTCTTCCAAGGCGGAAGTGCGAAACGATGCCCCTCCCTCCTTCTCCCAACACCCCCTCCCCATGGGCGTCATCCACATACACCATGGCCCCGTGCTCAGCTCCCAGTGACGCCACCTTGTCCAAGGGGGCGATGTCCCCGTCCATCGAAAAGACCCCGTCGGTGATTATCAGGATTCGCCTGAACTGCGGAGCGGCGCGCTCCGCCTCCTCAAGGACCCTTGCCAGGTCACCGGTGTCGGAGTGCTTGTACACCTTCCTCTCTGCTGCCGAGAGCCTGACGCCGTCGATGATGCTTCCATGGTTGAGCTCGTCGCTGATAATCACGTCGCCTTTTCCCGCGAGTTGCGGGATCAGCCCTGCGTTGGCGGCGAAGCCCGTCTGGTACACCAGAGACGCTTCGGCGTCCTTGAACCTCGCCAGCCGCCTCTCCAGCTCAACGTGAAGATCCATGTTCCCTGCGATGGGCCGGACCGAACCAGAACCTGCGCCGTGCGTGTTGATGGCGTCCACTGCGGCGGCCTTCAGTTTAGGGTGGTTGCTGAGCCCGAGGTAGTTGTTAGAGCAGAACATCAGGACCCGCTTCCCGTCCACCGTGCACCAGGGGGCGCTCGGCCCGCCGAGTACCCTCAGCTTCCAGTCCAGCTCCTGGCGGACGAGGTCTTCGTACTCCTGACGGAGGAAAGTTGTAGGGTCTCTCATGGCTTCCGTCACCGGGGGCGTGAGAGCGGTTAAACGCCTTTCCCCGAAGCTAGCGGAGAGCGAGCCGGGCTTTCAGCTTCGTGAGCATGTCCGAGACCATCCCCTGAAGGTCGTAACCAGGGCTCCATCCCCAGTCCTTTCGTGCCTCGGAGTCGTCGATGGACATAGGCCAGGAGTCGGCGATCTTCTGGCGGGAGTCAGGGGCGTAGCTCACTCTGAACCCGGGAATCCTCTTCCTGATCTCCGCGGCCAGCTCCCCAGCCGAGAAGCTGAACGCCGCAAGGTTGTACCCCAAGTGACGTATGACCCTTGAAGGATCGGCTTCCATGATGAGCACGGTAGCTTTCAGAGCGTCCGGCATGTACATCATCGGGAGTACTGTGTCCTCTCTCAGGAAACAGCTGTAGGAACCATTCCGTATCGCCTCGTAGAAGATTTCGACGGCGTAGTCCGTGGTCCCGCCTCCCGGCGGGGTCACGTTGCTTATGAGCCCCGGATAGCGGAGGCATCTCACGTCCAGCCCGTACTTCACGAAGTAGTAGTTGCAAAGGAGCTCTCCGGCCACCTTGGTGACGCCATAGATGGTGGTGGGATTCAATGGGGCGTTCTGGGGGGCGTCCTTGCGCGGGGCGTCAGGGCCGAATGCCCCGATGGAGCTCGGCCAGAACACCCTCGAGACCCCGCCTTTCCTGGAAGCTTCGAGGACGTTCCTGAGCCCGTCCATGTTCACTTTCCAGGCTAGCTGCGGGTCCTTCTCTCCGGTCGCCGAAAGGAGGGCGGCCAGGTGGTAGACCGTGTCCGCGCCGGTGTCCCTCACGGCCGAGGCTACGGCGTCGGGGTCGTCTGTGTCCAAAGTTATCACCGGGCCGTCGTTTAGCGAAGGGGGGCCGGCGGCCTTGTGGACCGCTGCCACCACATTGGCGTCACCATAAAAAGACCGGAGGTGGGGGACGAGCTCGGCTCCTATCTGTCCAGCTGATCCCGTTACGAGGACCTTGGGTGGCAACCCTTGCGGCCTGAATGCCCAAGCTGTTTAAGGGTTCATGGCTAGGCCAGTATCTTCATCGTGATGGTAGAGACCACCCCTGGTTTCGACCTCAGGTTCTCTGCGATGATCGACTTCACTGTCTGGTCGTCGGCCCCCTCAACCATCACCAGCAGGTCGTACAGTCCGTAAAGCTGGTAGACTGACTTTATCCCCGAAATCCCCTTCAGGGCCGAGATGCTCTGCTCCTCGGCGCCTGGGCTGAGGTTGACAAGGACTATCGCCCGCTCCATTTCAGTCCACGTTACGGCTGGGGCCTTTCATTAAAGATTACGCCGGCCGGGACCGGCGGCCATGCGTCTGAGGGCCTCTTCGAGGGGGACCAGCTCTTCCTTGCGGCTGTCCATGTCCCGTATCGTGACCGAGCCCGCCTTTGCCTCCCTCTCCCCGAGGATGATGACCCATGAAGCGCCGAGGCGGCTCGCGTCCTCCATCTGCTTCGAGAGAGACTTGCGCTGGAGCGACATCTCACACGGGATTCCGCCATCGATCGCTGCCCTTCTCACTTTCAGGGCCTCGCCAATGAAGCCGTCTCCTGCGACCGCGACGTAGGCGAGGAGTCCTGGGGGCCTGGCCTGGGCAGACATGGAGATGGCCATGCGCTCCACTCCCCCCGCCTAAGAGACCCGTCTTCCACTCCTTCGAAAGGGATTGGGATAGGGCGAAGAAGGAGCCCTCCTCGGGGGTGAGCTTGTCCGATAGGGTGGACGCCGGGACCGAGGAACTAGAGAGCGACAGGAGCTTGCTCAGCCTTATTCCGACCAGGTCGTAG
>JAFLZI010000025.1 GCA_029785625.1 Nitrososphaerota archaeon
GGGCCGAGTCCATTTGTGATCTGTTGGTGGAGCTCGCCCAGCGGGCGGCCCATGCTCTCGGAGAGGGACGCTGGACGGACGAAGGACTGGAGGGGTTTGGCGGACTCGCAGTGACCGCGGCGGTGCTGGTGCGCGAACCGGGCACAGCTCGGAGGCTCCTCAGCGTCCTCCACCCGTTCTATCCCAGCATTCCCGACCCGAGAGGACGGAATCGAGAGATGGACAAGCTGGACAGGGCGCTCTGGCATCTGGTCCGGCAGGAGGGCCTCGACTTCGAGGACCTCGTTCCTTTCGTCGACGGTGTGGTCTCCGTTGCAAGATGGGCTGGGCACAGCAGGGGTGTTCTGAACGGGGACGGCTGGATCCTTCGCGTCGTCGCAGACCTTACGACGTTCAAGAAGATGAGCGGGGACCGGTTCGCAGGCGTACTGGAGTCGTGCGCCGTCGCGATGGTAGGAGAGCCCCGCTCCCTCCAGCTCGCTTACAACACGTCGTGCTGCTTGTCCGCGCTCGCGAGGATGTCCGACTACCCTTTGGCGGCCTATCCTCCCCAGATGATCCGATACATCCTCTGGAGCTGGTTGACCGTGATGGAGGCCACCAAGGAGGCGCCTCACCCGCGCTTAACACGGGCATACGCCTCGGAGGTGTTCGCGGGCATCGTCCCTCGCTCGCCCGATGGGAAACGAATCAATATCCCTGAGGAGTTGATTCCGTCACCGCTAGAGAAGCCTTCTGACGAGGTGCTGGACAAGCTCACGAGGCACCTCCTCGAGTGGAGATGCTCGGTGGCCAAGCTGGGTGCCGAACAGGCACCGATGTCGACGAAAGATGAGGAGTCCGGCCCGCGCATGCTGCTTCCGAGCTTGTCCGAATCCCAGCGCATTGCCTCCGGCCCCCTCGCTAGCGTCACCCGTGAGACGATCCAGGGCGCCCTTCTGGTCCTCTCCCTGGCCGGGAGAGCGAAGGAGGCGACTGCGCTTCTGGAGTTCGTTCTTGAGACGCGAGCCGCAGGTGAAGCGGCTTTCCATCAAGCGCGAAGCCCCCCGCGTCCACTCCCTGAGGGATGGGACCCCGACCCGGAGGCGATGGCTCCTCCGGCGTGGGACATGAGTCTGGGTGCCTTGTTTGGGGCCGTCGGGCTGGCGGACAAGCCGCGCGATGCGTTTGGCGGTAAGGTAGAGGAGGTCGAGCTTGCAAAACTCGTGCTCAAGGATCTTGATGGACCCGAAGATTCGAACTTCAGGTTCAGGGACTGGGTGCTGGCGAGGAGGGTTTGGGAGGCCGGCTTTGTCTCAGCTAATGAAATCGATATCCTTCGGTCATGTCTCTGGAATATGATTGGGCTCTCGAATCTGGAGGGGGAGGCCTCCACCGCAAGACCCCACAACGAGATCCTCCGGAGGGTGATAGCTGCCGGCGTTTGGGAGATTCTTGAGGCTCGTCGGAACAAAGACCATCAAGTTCCTTTGTCGGCGAACTCATTGACCGCGCTCCGTGACAGTTTCGTTAGGTAGTGAGGATTGACCGTGGTATCACACTCTCAACGACGCTCGCTACGAGCGGGCACCAAGGAGCCGCACCCCCCGAGGCGAGAAGCTAGCCAATCTTGCTACGCGATTGATGAATTGGTACCGCCCCCCCGCCTGAGAGGGCGGGGGGGTGGATGGGAGAGGGAAGGTGTTGGCTCAGCTTGGTTCGCTCCCTTTCGGCGCCTAGGGACACGTGGACACTGTGCTGCCAGTGCACTGCGTTACTAGAACGTTGATGCTGCCGACTGACGTGTCAGAGGCCGCCGTCAAATCGAGCGCGATCACACCGACAGCGTTCAGAGTTCCTGTCGTACCGGACCATGCAGGGGTCGTGATATAGACGACGGTTTGCTCAGCGGTGGTCGCGCCAATGTAGACGTTGAGCTCGTACACCGTGGATGCAGGGGCGTTAGATCCGCTCGGTGTGCAGGTGCTCGACACCAGCGTGCACGACCAGGTGAAGGTGATGGTCTGGATGTTGTCTCCTGCGGTGGGGGTGACCGTCACCAGGCAAATGGCAGTACTCGTCGTTTGCGAGAGAGTTGTGCTCGCGCCTGTGGCCGGAGCGGTACAGGTGGTACCCGATGGGGGTACGGAGGACGAGGAGGCTTGAATCACCAGAGCACTCGTCGCAGATGTCCCTTGGAGTGCCGTCGTCCCACTAGCGGTGAATCCCCCCTGACCGTAGGTACCGGCGAATCCGCCAGAAGTCCAAGAGGCCAAAGCGAATCCTGCAATGAGGGCCAAAATGGCCACAGCCGTGACCATTCGAATCGAGTGACGCTTAATCCTGCGTGTCGTCTTCGTCGCCATGGTTGTCTCGGCCCCTGCTCCCATCTGTTTCATCACTCTCCGGTTTGGCTTTGCCCCGCCCTCTTTCGGGGCCAGGCAGGCTTGCTATGTTATCGCAGGCTAATGAACGTCGCGTCTCGACCCGGGACCCCGCTTTCGTCGGGCGGACCAGGACCCCGGGCTCTGCAGGCGAGCCGTCTCTCCCGGGTGACACGTGTGTCGGAAGCGAATTACTGACACGAAGGGTTCGCCACCCCCTTGAGTTCCTCCTGCACGACCTCCGGCTCGTGTCGCAGGCTTTCGGAATCGCGGAGCGGCTCCTCCACCCCGTACCCCCACTCTTCAATCCCGGGAGCTGTGCGCGTTCCTGACCCACCCAACGGGCCCTTGCATTCTTGGGCTTGGCGCGGGATCGTCGGTATGCCCGGGCGGCCCCGTCGATGGCGTGTTTGGTGAGACGGGCACGGAAGGGCCACGACGCCGCTCGAATCGCCGAGCTTTCCTCAAATTGGTCCGAACGGAGAGCCTCTACCGCTTCCTGAAAAATCCACAGGTCTCATGGACGAACAACGGAGGGGATCGAGACACCCAATGGTCGCGTCCATTGGGCTCTGAGCGGGGGTCGCGCGGCCGGTGGGGAGCGCTGGTGCTGGACCGATTCATGACGGTGTCGAGGACCTGCCGGAAGAGAGGCGTTTCCTTCTGGGAAGTGCTGCTGAGGAGGGTGACCCCCTTCAGCGCAGACCGTGTCTGCCGTCCAGGGCATCCGGAACCTGAGCAGTTACGGAGCATCCATGCCCGTCGACTACGGTCCGCGTTCCCCGCTGACGAGCGGAACCGACGTTCTGTGGCGTTCAGAGACCGAGAGCCACCCTCACGCTCCACGGACCGGAATGACCATACCTGGAAGGGAAACCTTCGGCCCCGGGGGGACCCGTGGGTGACATTCCTGCGGAAGAACCAAGTCAGGGTACATCCCTCCACGTCACAACGCGATGAGTGCCCCTGTCGAGACCCTCTCCCGCGAACAGATCCAGAAGGAAATTGCTGCGATCCAGAAGCGATCCATCTGGGTAATGTTGGTCAGCTTCGCGGGTCTTCTCTATTTCACGGCCATCAGCCCATTCATTCCCTCGGGCCCGCTCCTGATCCACGCACTCGGTTTCTCGCTCTCGGATCTTCCGAGCATTCCCTGGATTGGCGCAATCATCTACCTAACCTACGGCACCATCAAGAGTGGCAAGAGGCAGAAAGCCCTCCAGGCCCAGTTGACCAAGCTCGCTATCGAGGATAGCGCGAAGGCGTCGGGAACCACCCTCGTGGGATCGCCCGTGGTCTCGGGGCCCTCGGATCGGCCCACCATGTCGGCCGTTTCGCAGCCCCCCCCAAGCGAAGAGATCGCATGGTTCCCCAACCGCACTCGGGATCGGCAGCGTATGATGGCGAAGATGGGTGGAGCGGCGCTCGTGGTAGGCGTCGTGCTGATCGCCGTGCTGGCGGTCGCCGCCCACGCGGCCTTCTACGGAGCCTGGGGCTCGATGATCTTCGCTGTACTGTTCACGGCTGTCCTCTTTGGCCTCATCATGGCAGGAGTGGGACTATCCTCACTCAGGACCGAGCCCCTCCGCGTCGGGAGCTCCCCGAAGGGTGCCCACCGGGAACTCCCACCTGCGGTGAAAGACACCGGCTTGCAGTTCATCCCTTGGAGCTTTGTGGCCTCCGCGCAGAACTTTGGCACGGAGAGTTCGCACGGGGTCGCTCTCAAGACCGTCGACGGCAAGTTGACCTACCTCGAGACGAGTGCAGAGGGGGAGGAAGCGCTGCTTGCCTCCTTCGAACGGTGGAAGACACCCGGCGCCTACCCTCCGAGGCCCGTAGGTTCTCCCGCTCCTTCCCTCGGGGCCCCCGTCCCCGGAGGGGCCCAGGAGCATGCGCTGCCGGAGCTCCCGGTGACCTCGTGGCACCCCAACGGTCTCCGACGGATTTTCATGGCCGCGGGAGTCGGGTTCCTGCTGCTTGGTATCGCTCTGACTCCCGTCTTGGGTCCCTACGCGCTCCACCCTCGGACCGCACAGGCCGGAATATTCCTCACCATACCCTACATGATCGCCCTTGTGATGATCTGGGGCGCCCGCTCCTATCCGAACGCCGTGGCCGTGGGGCCCGAGGGATTCCTCGTGCGCACCGGGAAGAAAATCTCGGGACTCAGGTTCTCCGAGACCGTAGGCATATCCGCGCCGGGATTCCCTCTGGAGTGCACACTGCGCTCAGGGCGCACGGTCCGGTTCCAGTCCCTCGGCCCTCGGGAGAAGCGCGAGATCCAAGAGGCGTACCGTACCTTCAAGGAGCAGCCTCTCGGAGCCGTCCAAGCCCGCCCTTCCGGTCCGGCCGCGCTAACGTGGATGGCCAACCCCGCGAGATGGTCCGCCGCGGCGCGCTTCATCGTCCCCCTCGCGATCCCAGTGGTGGTCGCTGCAATCATCGTCCCCCTCTTCCTCTCAGCCCCCACGACCTACTTCGGCTATGTGGTCGCTTTACCGCTCGCGATGCTGCCGTCGCCCTTGGCCCTGTTTACCATCCGCGCCTATCGGCGTGCGCCGAGCGCGGTGGGAATCTCTGAAAGCGAGCTCGTGGTCCGGTATCCTCACCACCTCTATCCTGCGGTGGCGCTGGAGCGCGTGCGCTGGACGGACCTGGAGCAAGTGGCCGGCCCCGGCGGTCGGGCGTTCAAGGGCACGCTCGGCGAGCCCGGCTATGAGATGCTGTCCGAGGAGAGGTACCTCACGTTCAGGACGAAGTCGGGTGTCACCTACACGCTCGGCCCGGTCTCGCCTGAGATCGAGCTCGCCGTCGTTCGGCGGTGCCCGCCGGAGCTGACCCAGAAAGACATCAACGTGGCCGAGATGTGAACGCTCTGCTCTCGCGGCCAAACTACGTTTCGATGGAAGGGTCTCTGGAGAGGATCTCGACAACCCGCATCGGATGCCCCTCCGCCAGGCCGGTAACCGCCACCCTCGAGGGTCTCCGTCCTGCTTTGCCGCGAGGGCCGCCGCATCTCACTCTTGAGGGAGGCGCCACACGGCCCTGTTGAACCTTGGCGGGAATGCAGGGGGAGGGATTCGAACCCACGAACTCCTACGAGACCAGACCCTGAATCTGGCGCCTTTGACCAAGCTAGGCGACCCCTGCTCGACCCTCCGAGCGACCGGCCGCCTTCATGTGCTTTGCGCTTCGCAGGAGGACCTCGCCATTCCCGCGGAGGACGTCCTGTCAGAGGCCCCGGAGAGGGGCCAGAGGGGGCTGGGGAAGATCAGGCCCACACCAGGGGCGCCGAGTAGGACACGACCATCGAGACGGTCGCCCCCGACGAGAGGGAGATGCAGGCCACGAACGAGTCGCCCCCCAAGGACGTGTAGTTCCCTTGTCCCGAGGAGGTGAGCCCGGTCGGGAGCGACCCCGCGCTCGTGTTCAACGCCACGTTCTGGTAGGCAAGCCCGACCGGTAGCTGCCCCACGAGCAGGTAGACGTCCGTCCCGCTCCACCACTCGAAGTGGATGTGTCCCAGAGGGAGGGTCATGTTGTGGATGTACGGCCAGGGGTGGCTCTCCAGGGTCGTGAGGTCGCTCAGGATGAAGGCGCAGGGAATCTCGATCGTGCGGGTCACGGTGAAGGCCGGGACCAGCGTCGCAACGAGCAGCACGGGGACGACGATCGCCGCAGCCACGAGCAGGGTCGCCGGACGGATCCTGCGGCGGTGCGGTCGGACGACTCCCAGATGGAGGGCGCTCTGAGCCTCCGCGAGCGCCTCGTGCGGCCGGGCGATCCCGACCCACTCCACACGGCTCGCCTTTCGGGAGTTGGCGCCGTGTCCGGTATTCCGGGTGGAGAGGAAGACCAGGTCCCCCACGTCGAACCACCGGTGGAAGAGTCCCCCGCGAACGGCCAGTCCCGAGACCTCGCGGCCGGGGAGGGTGTCGAGCTCCCTCGCGGACCCCGGCGGAGCGACCAGGACCCGTCGGTCGGTCAGGACGTAGCGCGACCGGCTCCAAGAGAGGAGGGAGAGGGCGAGAGGGACTACCAGAGCGAAGACGAGGAAGAACTCGAGGAGGACCAGGGTCCCCGCCTGATCGAACCAGGAGGCCACCATCACCAGGGGGAACGTGATGACCAGGACGAGCAGGGCCGCGCCGATCCATTTCGGCAGGACGGTGGACCACCGCCAGGCTCCGAGGACGACCAGGAGGTAGCCCGCGAGGTAGAGCGCCAGGATCAAGGGCGCGTCCTTGGCGAGGAACGTCGAGATCTTGGTGGTCCCGAGGAGCAGCGCGACCAGCTTCTGCGTGAGGTCGAAGTTCCCGACGAAGAAGAGCAGCATCCCGGTGAGGACAAGCCCCATCGCGGGCACCTGGAAGGCGTGCAGGAGGGAGCGCCTTGCCGTCAGCACCGGGGCCTCCCCCGGGAGGAGCGCCCCCTTCCGGACGTCCGTGCGGAACTCCAGGGGCTGGGCGTCCCGCGCGAAGAACATGATGAACACCCAGACGTCGATGGCGAGGATCCCGATCGCCTCGCCAATGGCCCCGGGAATGTGGCCGAAGCCCACCAGGGCCCCGAGCCCGGCGAACACCGAGCCGATCATGAGGACCATGATGCCCCAGGCCTCTCGCCGGTCCCCGGCA
>JAFLZI010000026.1 GCA_029785625.1 Nitrososphaerota archaeon
GTCCCGCAGGTAGTTGACGCAGACCCCACGATAGCCGCTGAGGGTGTCTACCGGCTCGGCGGGGTAGTACCCGTCCTTGAACCTGATCGGGAAGTTCGTCCCCCTGGACTCCATGGCCGACTCCCTCGACGATATCTTGAATCCGGCGGAGAACGGGTTGTTGGCCTCCCAGGTCACGGCGTCGAAGACGAAGAACTCTACCTCCGGGCCCCAGAGCGAATCAGTGAACCCAGCCTCGCGTATCTTCTGCTCCGCCACCTGGGCGACGTGCCTCGGGTCCCTGGCGAACCTCCCCCTGCCATAGCCTGCCCTCACGTCGCAGATCAGGCGGGCGGTCTTGAGCTGACCCTCGGTCCAGGGGAAGACCCCGTAGGTCGACGGGTCGGGGACCAGGAGCATGTCTGACTCGTTGATGTCTACGAACCCCCTGACGGACGAGCCGTCCAGCTTGGCTACGCCGTCGCTGAACATCCCTTCGTTCATCATCTCGGTGGGGAGGGTGACGTGCCTGAGCCTCCCGGGGACGTCGGTGAACTGCAGGTCGACGAACTTCACCTCCTCCTTGCCCAGCAACCCGAGAACCTCCTCGCGGGCGTAGGTCCGCTTGGCGAACTCCCCGTTCGCAGCCACGTGGAAAGTCAAACGGTCCGCATACGGTCGCAAAATATATAACATGGACGTCATCTTTGTACGACGATTGTCCAATTGGCGAAACGAAAGATAGACGTTCGACCGAACGACTGGGGTCAGAAGGGCCCCCGGCCTGGACAAACTGTCGACCCCCTGGACCTGAGGATAGTCAGGATGCTCCTGGTGGACGGCAGGGCCTCTGCCCGTGAGCTGGGGGAGAGCCTCGGCGTGTCGACGTCGACCGTGACCGCGCACCTGGAGAGGCTCCGGAAGGGCGGGGTCCTGAGGGGGTTCACCGCCGTCCTTGATTTCCAGAAGCTGGGGTACGAGCTGACGGTGGTGACCGAGATCAGCGTCTCGAAGGGGAAGCTGCTGGAGATGGAGCGGGAGATAGCGAGGCTCCCCACGGTCTGCGCCGTCTACGACGTGACGGGGGAGATAGACGCGATCATAGTATCAAAGTGCAAGGACAGGGAGGAGCTGAGCCGCTTCACCAAGGGCCTCCTCGCGATGCCCTTCGTCGAGAGGACCAACTCCCACCTGGTCCTGGCGACGGTGAAGGAAGACTTCCGAGTCCCGGTCTAAGCTTAAAAGACAAGGCGGGTGCAACGACGTTCGGGTTCAATGGCGAAGATAAGGGTGAAGCTGGGCCAGGCTGAGGCTGAGGTCGAGGCCGAACCGGAGCACCTCAGAGAAGCCATGGAGCTGATCCCGGAGCTAGCTGCGAAGCTCCCAGGCCAGGCCAGGGCGCGACCCGTCTCGCCGGAGGCGCCTCCCGAGGTCCGCGTCGAAGAGGCAGCAGCAGGGGACCAGACTCAGTTCCCAGTCGTGTCCCTGGAAAAGGGGGACTCCCTCGCCGACGTGATAGCCAAGTTCTTCGCCGGGCCCTGGGGGCGCGAGAGGAGGAAGCTCTCCGACGTCCGGAGCGCGCTCCAGTCCTACGGGCTGAACTACCCCAAGCAGTCAGTCGCGGTCGCGCTGCTGAGGCTGGCGAAGACGACGAAGCTGAGGCGCTTCAAGGCCGAGGACGGGGAGTACGTCTACACCTCGGCTAGCACCGTCTCGGTGGCGAGGGTGCTCCCAGAAGACATGGGTCTCCAAGATCCCCAGGAGCCCACAGCCGGCGCGATCCCGCTGGCCTGAGCGGAGCCCCTACACGCGTCAAGCAGAAACAGCCCTCCGCATGCAGCGCCCCGTCGCCGGCCCTGGAATCGAATCTGTCGGACCGCTAGGCTTATGTCGCTTCTCCAGAGCCTGGTGACACCTCTGCTTGAGCGCTTCGCCACAGGTCCTGATCGCCATCGTAGTCGCGCTATCGGTGCTTCACATGGTCGCGCCGGACCACTGGGTCCCGGTGACCGTCGCCTCCCATAGGATGGGCTACTCGAGGACCAGGTCCCTCGCCCTCGCGTCAGGCATCGGACTGGCTCATGGCGCCTCCTCGGCGGTCCTCTCCGTCGCCATAGCGGTAATCGGCTCCCTCGTGTTCCCTGCCTACTATGTGAACCTCTTCGCCGTCGTCCTCCTTCTGGCCATAGCCCTGTATGTGACACTGAACGCGGTGAGGGAGTCAGGCGCCAGCAAGGAGGTAGAGAGCATGTCGCTGTTTGTCAGCGTGATCCCTGACCCGGCCCTGGTCCCTTTCATCGTGGTCGCCCGGGGGTTCGGCCCCGCATACACATACGCCATGCTGGGGGCCTTCGTCGCCGCGGCCGTCGTGTCGGTCTCGTTGGTGGTGCTCCTGGCGGTCCTGGGGCTGTCGGCGGCCCTCTCGAAGGTGAGGCCCCAGTACGTGGACTACCTCGTCGCCGCCACCCTCATCCTCGTAGCCGCATTCGTCTACGTCGCGGGTTAGGAGCCTCGGCCTCGCCAACCTGCTCTCGGCTCGCCCATCGGTTCTGCCAGGATCCATCGCACGTCGCAGCGAATGGAAGCCGGGGAGATGAACCCGGCCCAGCCCCGCGTCCGGCTGCCCAGCTGGGCGGCCGCGACGGACGCTCCGAACCCAGCCATCATCAGGAGGCGCTACGCCCGCGCCATGGATATCCATTTTAGTCTGACTCGCAGCCGCCCTCAGCCGTGAACCTCGCTCCAAGGGCCGGGACCCAGGGGGGCCTAGGCTGAGCCGCAGGCCCTTATTGGCTGCGGCGGCTGTCTTGGTCGCAGTCGTAGTCATCGGCGGGTATCTCGCCACAATGTACTCCCAGGGGCCCATATCCAAAGTGGCCGCGGGTCCCAACGTGCAGGTCGACGCCTATCCCCCTGGGACGAGCCTCCCATGGGCCTATGCGCAGGGGACCGTCCAGGGGGTCCAGCCGAGCGTCGCCGTGGGCGCCGGCGGACAGGTCTACGCATCGTGGATCGGCTATTCGACCTCGTCTCCGCAGGTGAACCCGAGCTCGAGCCAGAGCTTCAGGACGCAGATACTCTTCTCTGCCTCCACAGACGGCGGCAAGAGCTTCTCCGCCCCCGTGGAAGTGAGCAACTCCACCAGCTCGCTGAGCTACAGCTGCTTCGACCCTTCGACCGCCGTGGCTCCCAACAGGACCCTGGTCTATGTGGCCTACGCCTGCTACGCGGAGGGGGGGTTCGCGACTTCCATCATGGTCGCCACGGGGACCGAAGGAGGCTCCGGCCAATTCAACTTCACCCAGAGGGCCGTCTCGGTGGGTCTCGGGTTCAACAGGCCCTGGATCCTGACGTCGAAGGCAGGCGGGGTGTACCTCACCTGGGACAGCTCCTACGCGCTGTACTGGGCGACCGTGAGGCCCAACATGACGATCGCCAAGCCGTCTTCTAACGCTTTCTCGACCCGCTACGGCTGGATCACCGGCGCCGCGCTCCTCCCCAACGGGACCATGGCCGTCTCCGCCTACGGGTACTCGGACCCGACCCCGGGGAGCTCCTCCGTCAGCGTCATCTACGCCGCGCTGACCCGGGGCTCGCAGTCGGGGAAGCTCGGCTGGTCGACCGTCGCCAACTTCACGGTCCCCACGGGGATGTACATCGGGGGGGCTGACTCCTTCGTCCCCGGCCCGGCGCTGACGGTGGCACCGAACGGCACCCCCTACGTGGCCTACGCCACGGACGCAGGCCGCTCGCTGATGCTGACCTGGCTCGAGCCAGGAAAATCTGCGTGGTCTGGGCCGGTCGTGGTCGAGTCCTCGACCGCGGGGATCGCGGATTCACCGGCCCTCGCCTCAAACGGGAACGGCGTCGTGGTGGTGACCTGGATGGGGAACTCCACGGGGGCCTGGGACGCCTATGCTTCAGCCTACCAGGGCTCCGCTGCCAAGCTGGTCGGGCCCACCCCGCTGAGCAGCGAGCCAGGGTTCGCCTCCGGCCCAATGACCTGGCACGGCGACTTCATGTCCGTCGAACAGGTCGGCGGCTCAGGGTTCGTGGCGATGTGGTCCGATGGACGAGGGCTCTCCGACTACTACGGCTACGGGCACATCTATTCGTCTGTGGTGTCTGTCACCTAGACCGGCGGAGCGCACCCGCGACGCCCGTAATCAACGGCCGCAGCCAGGCGACCGGGCCCCACGGCGGGGTCCTACCGTGTTTCGAGCCGCGACCCCGGTCCGGTATCACCCCCCAATCCGCAGGGGGCCTGCCGCGCGTCTCGGCTGGATACGCGACCCGGGGACGGCAGATCCATCCCACGTAGACGAGGCCAGGCGCGCATCGGACGGCGCACCCTATCAAACGTTAAATACAATACCATAATCCCTCCGCCGGCTCCTTCACTTGTCGCTACTACCGGCCAACGGCGTCAGGCGCGACTTCTCTCCCTGGGCCGGTTCTGTCCCGATGATACTCCTGCTGGGAACCTCCTACAAGACCGCCGACATCGGCTTCCGGGAGAGGTTCGCCAAGGAGGTCGAGGGGATTCAGGGGGTCGCTTCTGCGGGCGGCTTGCGCGAGTACTCTGTCCTGCAGACCTGCAACAGGGTAGAGCTCTACGCCTCGGTCAGCGGCGAAGGGAGCGTCGACTCGACGGTCCGGGCGCTTGGCTACCGGTCTCCGGAGGGGTTCTACGTCAAGCAGGGGCTCGACGCGATATCCCACCTGTTCGGCGTCGCGACAGGCCTGGACTCCGTCGCCCTGGGCGAGGGCCAGATCCTGCGGCAGGTCCGGGCGGCGGGCATCAACGCCAGGGCTTCAGGAAACGCGAAGTCTGTCCTGGCGCCCCTCTTCGACGCGGCCTACACCTCCGCCCTGCGCGTCCGCAGGAGGTACGCCTTGGCCGCGGATGCACAGTCGCTCAGCGAGGTCGCCCTCGGATTCGCGCTCGAGCGGTTGAAGCGCGAGCCCTCGAACGTGCTTGTGGCAGGCACCGGGGAGACGGCGAGGCTCGCCGCGCTCCGGATGAAGGACGCGAGGATACACCTCCTCACCAGTCGCCGCGGGGGCGGCAGGCTCATCCCCAACTCGGTGCGGGTCACTCGGAAGTCCCTCCGCAGCGTCATAGCAAAGTGCGAGCTGGTCATCTGCGCGACCAGGCGGCCCAGCTACGTGCTCTCCACGAAGGATGTCCCCGACACGGGGAGAAGAGTGGTGCTCGACCTCGGGTTCCCCAGGAACGTCGATCCCGCCGTGAAGTCATTGCCCTCGGTCGAGCTCCTCGACCTTGACGACGTCGCGTCAATGGCGGGCCGGTCCAACGACGGGCTGAGGCTCGCGCTCCAAAAGGCCGTGGACGCCGAGGCCGTCCGGTTCAACGCCTGGCTCACCGCCACCAAGCTGAATCCCGCCCTCGCTACGATCTACAAGTGGGCAGAGGAGGTGAGAGCAAACGAAGCCTCATCGGCTCTGAGGCGCCTCCCGAAGCTGTCCGAACGGGAGCGCAAGGTGGTCGAAGTGATGAGCAGGAGGATCGTGAGCAGGCTGATGGCCCCTCACGCAGAGTTCGTGAAGGGGGACTCGTCTCCCGAGGCCCAGCAGAAGAAGCTCAGGCTGCTCGAAGAGATATTCCCACTGGACGTCGCGAATTGAACCCCAGGAAGCTCCGGATAGGAACCAGGGGCAGCCCCCTCGCCCTCGCTCAGGCTGCCATTGTCAAGAACCTACTCGAAGGCGCCTCGGAAGGGGTCGAGCTCCAGGTGGTCCCGGTGAAGACGCGCGGCGACCTCATCCCACCCGCGCAGAGAGGCGAGTCGGACGGCAAGGGGGTCTTCACGGGAGACATCGAGTCGATGCTCCTGAAGGGGGACCTGGACATCGCCGTCCATAGCATGAAGGACCTTTCGGTCGAGCTGGACCCAGGCCTCACCATCGCCGCCGCCCCGGCCAGGGGGGACCCGAGAGACGCGCTTGTGGCAGCACGGATAGGGCCGTTCGAAGCGCTACCTCGAGGAGCGTCGCTGGGGACGAGCAGCCTACGGCGCAAGGCGCAGCTGCTCAACCTGCGGAGGGACCTGAATCTGGTCGACATCCACGGCAACGTCGAAACGAGGCTGCGCAGGATGACAGAGCTTCGGATCGACGGCGTGGTACTCGCCGCGGCGGGATTGGACCGCATGTCTCTTGGCGGCAGGATCGCCGAGAGGTTCTCGACCGACCTGCTGGTCCCGGCTGCGGGCCAGGGGGCCCTGGCGGTGGAGGCGCTGAAGCGAAACGACGAAGTGAACCGGATAGTCTCCAAGATCAGTGACGCCAAGACCATGGCCGCCACCGAGTGCGAGCGGGAGTTCGCGAGGGGCGTGGGCGCCGACTGCAACCTGCCCATCGGGGCCTTCGCGGCCCACAACGGGAGGTCTATCACGCTGACTGGGATGATGGCTTCCCCCGACGGGACCCGAGTCCTCAGGCGCAGCGCGACATCGACGGACCCGGCCGGGCTGGGGGAGCGGCTCGGCAAGGAGATGCTCGAGCTCGGCGGCTCGACGATACTGGAAGGGGGGGCGCAACAGGGCTGACCTCGAAGACCGTCGTCCTTACCCGCTCAAAGGAAGGCAACGCCGCGCTGTCGTCCAGGGTGAGGGGTATCGGCCTCTCCCCGGTGGTGGTGGACAGCCTCGCCTTCTCCCC
>JAFLZI010000027.1 GCA_029785625.1 Nitrososphaerota archaeon
CCTGCCAGCCTCTTCGTCGTCCTGGCGGTGATCCTAGCCGCGGGTGTGGGGGTCAACTTCTTCGTTTGGCGCGATTATCTAGGACGGAAGGAGATACTGGGGGATAGCTCGAGCCCGAATGCAGGCAAAGTCGGGTTCTGTCAAGTAGGCGTCACCTGACCGTGGGGAAGTTCTCCGTCAAGTTTCGTCACCTAAGTTGTGAGAAGCATAAGCCCGCCCTCAATGGGACGATTGGAGGGCGGGCAGACAGGCACCGACACCGCCTTTTCGAGGACGGTCGTCTCGCCAGAGAGGATTGACTGGTGTCGCTAGTCCTCTAGTATGCTTTTGTAGCAAGGTTCTGTTCTCTCTTTTCGAGAAACTATTTCGCAAGCTGGGACTCCTCGTGAAGGTCGACTCCTACGTACAGTGCGCTGCTCATGCCTCCGGACCTGGCTCGCTTCCCCATTAACCCACGTCAAAGGGTCAAGATGGAGAGACAGAACGGAGAATGGAGAGACCGAGAGGAGACGATGAGGGGCCTCAAGCGCGAGGACTCGCCAGTTCTGAAGGGGATGCAGATTCACCACAATTTCATACGCCCGCATATGGGCCTTCAAGGGAGGACGCCAGCAGAGGCGGCGGGTATCAGGGTAGAAGGTGAGAACAAGTGGCTGACGATAATCCAGAACGCGAGCCTGAAGTCAAGAACTGGCTTGAGGGACGGCCTTGGTTCCCCAACTTCGGAGCATGACGACGCCAAGTAGTGCGAGAATCACTCCGATAACCGTTAGGCCGAGTCCGGAGTAATATTGCGTCTGGTTGGTCAGACCGAGATTGTATAGGGTTGAGAAACTAGCGAACGAGAGTGGGCACGAGTTATACTGGTATTGGGAGCAAGTGTAGTATGCAGAACCGAACTCGAATAGCCCTAAGAGCAAGAGGGGAACACCGACAACAATCGGCACAAGTGCGGTCGTTTTGGGCAACTGCTATGAGTCGTGCGAAGTCTCTATTTAAGCCCCAGACAGGGCCAACAGGTGACGAAACTTGACAACCCTGATTCTGAACCCACGGTGACGACTACTTGACGCAGTACGAAGTCGGTGGGTTTAAATCGGCTCGGGGGGCCTGAAGTCGTGATGGCCGGGGATTCCGAAGCGGTTTCTCTTATAGCCGGCGTGCCTTTCTTTCAGGACCTCAACGAGAAGACCCGCAAGGCGGTCGTCGAGGAAGGAAAGGAGACGTCGTACGCCTCCGGGGACGTCATCCTGGGAGAGAAGGGGCTGGGGGTGGGCTTCTATCTGGTCCTGGATGGGAAGGTGGAAGTGCGCAAGTCGGGGAAGGTCCTGGCGACCTTAAACAAGGGCGAGTTTTTCGGAGAGATGTCCGTCATAGACGGCCAGCCGAGGTCTGCCGACGTGGTAGCCATCGCCCAGACGAGGTGCTGGGTCCTCCCCAGCTGGAGCTTCGCGGGCCTGATCAAGGCGCACCCGGAGGTAGCGATCCCTATGCTGAAGGAGCTCGTCAAGCGGCTGAGGACCGCCCAGAGTTCCCCCGCATCCTGACCCGTCGATATCCCCGGTGGGATGCGGACTGAAGATCGGGCTCAGCACTTGGAGCCTCCTGAGGCTGGACGTCTACTCCGCGGTCAAGGCGATAGGAGACGCCGGGTTCGAGTTTGTGGAGCTGTGGGGGGAGGTGCCGCACGCCTTCCCCGGGTGGGCAGACAAGAAGCGGCTGAAGGACGTCCTCTCCACGTACGGCATGACAGTCACGACGCACGCGCCCTTCACCGACCTGAACGTGGCGTCGCCGTTCCAACCTGTGAAGGGAGCGGTGGAGAGGGCGCTGGAGAACTACGTCGAGTTCAGCGCGTACCTCGGCGCATCCATGGTCACCTTCCACCCCGGGAGCGTCCACAACGAGAAGCTCGTCCCCGAGTCGGCGGAGAGCTCCGCGTCCGCGCTGCGCAAGATGGTCAAGACGGCCAGGGGGAGGCTTACGGTCAACATTGAGAACCAGGCGCAGGGGACCCCTCCGTACGAGTTCCCGCTGGCGAGCACCGGGGAGTCCCTTGAGCTCCTCCTTGCCGAGACCCCCGGCGCGAGATGCACCCTCGACGTCGGCCACGCCTACGCGAGCGGCCAGAACCCGCTGAAGGTGGCCATAAGGGTCGGGCGGAAGCTGGCCGAGGTGCATCTTAGCGACAACGACGGGAGGGCGGACGATCATCTGCTCCCCGGAGAGGGGACGGCGCCCCTGACCCCCCTCATGGAGAGGCTAGCGGGGACAGACGTCCTGGTCTGCCTGGAGCTGAACCCTCACAGGTACTCGGGCGAAGCGGTACTCGCAGCCGCCGGCTCTTTTCGGGCCAAGCTGGGCCGTGGGGACCGAAGCAAGGAGAGGGAGCGACACGCTCCTCGGTAACCTTTACATAGACTTCCCGGTCGCGGGTGAAAGAAAATGCCCCAGTTCGCCAGGATCAAGCTCACCAGCACCAACCTCCCGGAGTTGGAGAAGGTGGCCAACGACATCAGGGAGATAGCCGACAAGACCGGGGTAAAGGTGAGGGGCCCGCAGCCGCTCCCTACGAAGAAGCTCAAGATCACCACCCGCAAGGCGCCCACCGGAGAGGGGAGTCACACGTTCGACCACTGGCAGCTGAGGGTCCATCGGAGGATACTCGACGTGCAGCCTGACGACAGGACCATGAGGCAGATCACGAAGCTCAGGATACCGGAAGACGTGAAGGTCGAGCTTATCCTGACGTCCTAGCTCTGGGATTTCACCCAGTCGATGGTCCGCTTCAGCCCCTGCTCCAGGGTGAGCTCAGGGGTGTACCCGAGTAGGCTCTGCGCCTTCCTTATGGTGGGATAGCTGATCTGAGGGTCATTCTCGAGTTCGCTCCTGGGCGGCAGGAGCTTGAGCTCCGACTTCGAGCCGGTAAGGCGCTTCACGGTCTCGGCCAGCTCCCTGATCGTGACCGGGCCTGTCCCCCCGAAGTTGAAGGCCTCCCCCACCGCCCTGTCGTCGGTCAGGATGGAGAGGGCTAGCTTCGCGTAGTTGGCCGCGTGAGACGGCGACGTGGTGTCCCTCCCGCCGTTGTAGAGGGTGAGGGGCTCGTCCCTGAGGCACGCCCTGATGAACCGGATGGTCGCCCTGGTGGGCTGGTCGTGCTCTCCGAACAACAGCCAGCTCCTCGTGATCGAGACGGGGAGCTTCACGGACTTGTGGAAGGCCATGGCCATGTTCTCGCTCACCACCTTGGAGTAGTCGTAGGGGACACGGGGGTCGAAAGGAGACTCCTCGGAGACAGGGTTGGACTTCGGCGCCCCGAAGACGTTGGCCGACGACGCGACGATGACCCGCCTCACCCTTTTCTTCCTCGCGAGCTCGAGGACGTTGAGGGTCCCGAAGCAGTTGACTTCGAAGCAGAGCTTCGGGTCTTCTATGGTCTTTTTGATCTCCGTTATCGCCGCGAGGTGGATTATGGCGTCGAACTCCTGGGAGTTCAGGGTCCCGAAGACGAAGTCCCTGTCGAGCAGGTTTCCGGACAGATCCCACCCCGCGAGGTCGGTAAGGACCGTGGCGACCCCTTTCTCAGCGAAGTACCCCGCGAGGTTGCGCCCCACCATCCCGGAAGCGCCCGTTATCAGGACCTTCATTCGAGGCCCGGCCGCCCCCCGATTCTATTTAAGCGGGGTTCCGACCCTCGGCACCGGGTCGCCCTTCATTGGGAGCCGGGGACTCGCGCTTTTGTCGAAAGCGCCGTGACGAGGTCCGGGTCCACCACCCCGTACCCCATCTCCTCCGTTCCGTCTGCCAGCGTCATGGGAAGCCTCGAGACGTAATAGGGGACCTCGAAGCCATCCGCCTCCCCCTCCCCGGCTTCGAACAGCTTGGACCAGACCCCGCCGGAAAGGCCGTAGCAGAAGACCGCGGTCACTTTGCGCTCTCCGAACCCTCCACCTCTCCCACCGGCGGCGAGGGAGCCCTCGCCGATCTTCAGTATGAAGAGCCTGTTGTCCCCCGAGGAGGGCCTCAGGTCCACGTCCTTCGCGGAGATTACGATCGCCCTCGATGCGCCGGCGAGGTGAGAGCCGATCTCTTCCAACGGGTCCATCTGCTGCGGGGCCGCGCGGAGCCTCGTAATAAGATGTCGAGGGTCAGCCGGTGGGACTGGCGAGTTTGTGATATTCGCGGAGCAGCATGACGGCGTCGGGGGTCATAGGCACGGCGTCCATCGGCGACTGCAGCTCGCGCAGGGTGAACTCCCTCACCGAGTCGAGCTCCACGGGGTCGATGCGCACCTCCGCTCCCGACGCCCCGGCGAACAGGCCCACCCACTCGTGCTCCGTCCGGGACCCTTCCACTATGGGAGGGAGGAGATACTTCTTCAGGAAAATCAACCGGGCGGCGATCCCGAGCTCTTCCATGAGCTCGCGGTTCGCAGCCGCCTCGTATGTCTCTCCCTTCCTTACGTGCCCGGTGCAAGAAAGGGTCCACATGCCCGCCTGCCAGTTGTCCCTAGTGCTCCTCCTCTGGAGGAGGATCCTTCCCCCCGGTCTCTCGATCACCACGGCGACAGCCCTGTGGATGAGCCCCCTCTCCACGCACTCGCTGATGGTTGAGGAGCCGACTATCGAATCGCTCTCGTCGACGCGGTCGACCGGCTCTGAGCCGCCCAGGGCCACCTACCTGCCGGCGCAGAGGAGCATGGCCTCCGCCTCCTCCCTGGTCGATATGACCTGGACCTGCAGGTCCACAGCCTTCCGCCTCACCGAGTGGAACAGGTCAGAGTCGACGTTGGAGTTCGCGTTGAAGGAGAGGACGAACGACACCCTTCCCGCGGAGATGAGCCCCTGAACCTCCGCGAGCCGGGAGCCGAGGGACGCTTCGTCCAGCTGCGTTATCTCGATCCCCTGACCTTTGAAGCGCTCAACCAACGGGGCGAGCCCGGCCCCGTCCTGCCACCGCTCAAGGAGGAGGAGCCCTGCGTCCCCCTTCCTCAGTAGCTTGTGGCCCGTGGCGAGGAAAGCCTGGGCCAGCGCCTCGGGGAATGTGTCTCCGAAGCACGCGACCTCCCCAGTCGACCGCATCTCCACACCGAGCTTAGGGTCCGCCCCGTCCATCTGGAGGAAGGAGAACATGGGAGCCTTGACCGCGAACCGCCTGGGCTCCTCCACGTCTGTCTTCCTCTTGAGAGACCCTCCCTCCATGACCGGGGCGACGACGTCGATGAGGTTCACTCCGGTCGCCTTGCAGACGTAGGGAAGGGATCTCGACGCCCTCAGGTTACACTCGATGACGTAGACCGACGCCCCCCTCACAAGGAACTGGATGTTGAGCGGCCCCTTCGCCTTCAGCTCCCTCGCTATCCCCCTCGTATAGACCCTGATCTTCTCCTTGGCCGCCTTCGTGATGGAGACGGTCGGGATGGACATTATCGCGTCCCCCGAATGTATCCCCGCGTCTTGTACGTGCTCTATGATCGCCCCTATGACGGTGTCCTTGCCGTCAGAGACAGCGTCCACCTCCACCTCACGGGCCCCCTCTACGAACTCGCTCACCACGACCGGGAAGTCGGGGTTGACCATGGCGGCCCTGGTGATGTAGGTCTCAAGCTCGGAAGGGTCCCAGATGACCCTCATGGCCGACCCGCTCAGGACGTGAGACGGCCTTACGACGACGGGGTATCCCACCCTGGAGCAGAACGTGGCTGCCTCGGCGGGGGACCGGAACGACCCCCAGGCAGGCTGGGGGATGCCGAGGCGGTCGAGGAGGGCGCTGAACTTCGTCCTGTCTTCAGCGGTCTCGATGGACTGGGACGACGTCCCGAGGATGGTGACGCCCCTCTTCTCCAGGGACTCTGCGACGTCGTTGGGGGTCTGCCCTCCGACGCAGAGGATCATCCCTTCAGGCTTCTCTCTGTCATAGATGGCGAGCAGCCGCTCCACCGTCAGCTCCTCGAAGTAGAGCCTGTCGCTCATGTCGAAGTCTGTCGACACAGTCTCCGGATTGCAGTTGACAACGACCACCTCGTACCCCAGCCCCTTGAGGGCCCAGGCCATGTTCATTGTCCCCCAGTCGAACTCCACGGAACTCCCGATCCTGTAAGGACCCGCGCCGAGGACCATGACCTTCTTCCTCCCCGAGGGAGGAGCCTCGTCGACGGATGCTTTGAAGGTCTGATAGAGGTAGTTGGTCTTCGAAGGCCACTCGGCCGCGAGGGTGTCGATAACCTTGGTGACGGGGGTCACCCCCATCCTTACGCGTGCCTCCCTCACCCTGTCCTCCCCGATCCCGAGGAGGTTCCCTATCTGCCTGTCCGAGAATCCCAGCTGCTTCGCCTTCGCCAGCGTCCCCCTGCTCGGGACCGTTCCCGGGGGCTGGCCCTCCAGGTAGGCGTGGAAGTCCGTGCCGTTCTTGAACTTGCTGACGAACCAGGGGTCGACTTCGCTCCTCTCGGAAACGTCCTTCTCGCCGAGCCCGGCGCGGAGGGCCTCGGCGAGGTCGAACGGGAACGTGTCCGTGGGGCGCTCGATGCGGCCCAGGGCGGCGGCACGGTCTGGGGCCTTCCCCGCCCGCACCAC
>JAFLZI010000028.1 GCA_029785625.1 Nitrososphaerota archaeon
TTGGGTGTCCTCTCCGCCGATCACCAGGAGAGCGTCGAGGCCGAGCTTCTTCACGTTCTTCATGACGAGCTCAGGTCCCCCTTCCTTCTTGTAGGGGTTCGTCCTGCTCGTCAGGAGAATCGTCCCTCCTTCCGATACGATGTCTTCGACGTCTTCGTAGGTGAGGGAGACGGTGTCAGGCTCGACCAGCCCTGCCCACCCCCTCCGGATTCCCGTCATCTCATACCCGTACTTCTCTCCCTGGTGCACTGCGGCCCTGATCAGCGCGTTGATTCCGCCGCAGTCCCCTCCACCGCTCAGAATCCCGATTTTCATGCTTCCTCGTCGGGGAACCAGAACGCCCGTTAATAACGGGCACTCTGCTCTGGCGAAGCGGGTCACCGACTTCCTAGCGAGGCACCTTCATGCGATCGGGGTTTCGGACGTGCAGCTCCAGCGTCGCCATCGCTGACCCCTCTTCGGCTCCCATAGGATGGTTGAGGGCCGACTTCAGAGGATGAAGCCCCGATTTCAGACTCGCCCGTGGCCGCCGTCCTTCCAGGCTGGACGGTGGGGGCGCGCCCCGGCCAAAGACCGAAGGCGCCCTTGCTTCGTCCTACGGGAAGATGCCGAGGGTCCTGACGGCGTCGGCTACCCTGCCGACGGCGACTATCATCGCGGCCGTCCTCATGTCTGTCCCGTGCTTGAGGCTGGCTGCGTGCACGTCTCCGAAGGCTCCGGTGATCTTCTTCTTGAGCATGTCGTTGACCTCGGTCTCCGTCCAGCCGATCCTCTCGAGGTTCTGGACCCATTCTAGGTAGCTTACGATCACCCCGCCGGAGTTGGCCAGGATGTCCGGGATGACGAAGACCTTGTTGGCATGGAGGATCTTGTCTGCCTCAGGCGTAGTGGGGGAGAGACGCAGGATGGGTGGCGGTCCACGCGGGGATCGCCTGCGGCGCTCATGTGGTCCTAGCCCCGGAAGAGCCTGTGGACCTGGACGAGGTATGCTCGGTCCTCGAGCGGAGGAAGAGGGCGGGGAAGAAGTTCTCCCTGATAGTGGCGGCCGAGGGAGCCAGGCTCGCCAACGCCTCGCAGTCGACGGTTGGCCAGAAGCTAGACCAGTTCGGGCATCCCGTCCTGAGAGGGATTGGGGCGCTGCTCGCCTCGGAAGTGACCGAGAGGACGGGGCTGGAGGCCAGAGAGGTCGTTCTAGGGCACCTAGTGCGCGGAGGGCCCCCTTCGGCCTTCGACAGGGTCTATGCGACCAGGCTCGGCGCTGCGGCCGTGGACCTGATACGGGAAGGGAAGTCGGACGTCATGGTGGCCCTTCACGGGGACGAGGTAATCCAGGTCCCGGTCGAGAAGGCTCTGAAGCCGAGGAAAGTGAGCCTGAGCCTCCTGAAGCTTGCGCAGTCCTTCGGCCGCTAGACGCAACGACGACGCGGGGCGGGTCCGGGAGCGGCCAGAGGGTCAGGTTATCATAGGCGGAGTGGCATGGTTCCACTTGGGCCGCCGGGAGGGGCTCAGGCCGGACGATGGTGGCATCGTTAAATACGCCGGACGAGGTTCGGGTTTCATGAGACATGAGCGGATGGCCCCGTTCCTGAAGGATGGGAAGAGCATGCTCCTGGCCTACGACCAGGGGTTGGAGCACGGCCCGTCGAAGGACTTCGACGACAGGAACATAGACCCAGCCTTCATCATGGACATCGCGTCCAAGGGAGGGTTCTGTGGAGTGATCTTCCAGAAGGGGGTCGCTGAAAGGTACTACGACGGGAAGGTGCCGCTGATGATAAAGCTGAACGGGAAAAGCGCCCTCCCGAAAGGGGAACCCATCTCGAGCCAGGTCTGCAGCGTCGAGCAGGCGGTTTCGCTGGGGGCGAAGGGGGTCGGTTACACCATCTATCTCGGAAGCGGGAAGGAAGCCAAGATGTTCTCCGAGTTCGGCACGATCCAGGAGGAGGCCCACGAAAGGGGGTTGCCTGCAGTCGCGTGGATCTACCCACGAGGGGAGTCAGTCCAGAACGACACGTCGAAGGAGATCGTGGCCTACGCCGCGAGGGCGGGGCTGGAGCTAGGAGCTGACGCTGTGAAGATCAAGTACACGGGCGACCCCGAGACTTTCTCCTGGGCCGTCAAGGCGGCCGCGGGGGTCAAGGTGTTCATGAGCGGAGGTCCGAAAGCGCCGACCGACGAGGACTTTCTGCGACAGGTCCGCGGGGTCATGCAGGCAGGGGGGACCGGGGTAGCGGTCGGGCGGAACGTCTGGCAGCATCAGGAACCGCTCGGCATCGCCGAGAAGCTCAGGAAAGCCGTATTCGGCTGACTTCAGTTCGACAGAAGCCGCCAGGACAGGACTATCCCGAGCGCCGAGAGGACGGCTGCGAAGCCGGCAAGGACGCCGAAGTCGACCCAGAGGGGTGCCAGGACATGGTAGCCCGCGGCGGCGGCAGAAGCGGACCCTGAACCCAGCAGCATCTGCCTCACCCCGTCGACGGCGTAGCTCACAGGATTGTACTTCACCACGGACTGGAGCCAGGAGGGCATTATGGCGACCGGGAGCATGGCGTTGCTGGCGAAGAGGAGAGGGAGGTTGAGGAGGTTGATGATGGCCATCTGGGTCTGCCAGTCGCTAGACCTCAGAGCGAGCATGACGAAAAGCGAGGAGAGTCCGAAGGACATCAGGAACAGCAGCACGAACGACCCCCCTATGGTGAGCACGCTGAAGTGAGAGATGTCCATCTGGACCCCACCCACGCTCCCCAGGACGACCGCGATGACGAGGACTATCGCCGCCTGGATTAGAGACCGCACGGTGCTCTGGGCTATCTTCCCGACCACGATGGCGCCACGCCCGACCGGGGTGCTCAGCGCCTTGTTCATGAACCCGAACCTCCTGTCCCAGACCACCGACATCCCTGAGAAGGCCGCCGTGAACAGGATTATGAAAGCTAGCATACCGGCTGCGAGGTAGGAGAAGTAGCTGGTGGTGCCGAAGGTGCCCAAGTTGAGCGCGCCCGCTTCGGCCGGGGTGACCCCGGGGAGGCTCGTGAAGATCTTGCCGATGTTGAAAGCGAGGCCGAACAAGCCCAGCCAGACCACAGGCTGGACCAGGGATATGATCAGCTGGACGGGGTTCTTGTACCACTTCACCAGGTCCCTGTTGGTAAGCGCCCACAGGCCGTGGAGGGGGCTCTTGTTGAGCTTCGGAGCCGCGCGGAACGACCTCTCCATCTCCCGTTCCTTCTTTTCCTCCTCTATCGCCTGCTCTTGGGTCGTGACCGTGGACCTAGCCGGGATGCTGTCCGCCATATTCACGTCACCTGCGGGCCCTCATCATGGTCACCCTCTGCTTGAACGCGTCCATCTTGCCCGCTTCTTCCTCCCTGATGCTGCGCCCTGTGAACTCCAGGTAGGCTTCGTCCAGGGTAGGCTTGGTGAGCGATATCTTGGTCACATGTAGTCCCTTTGACCTGATCAGGTCGATGACCTTGATGGAGGACTCCTCGCCCGCCTCAGACTTTATCCTGTACTCATGGTCGGTCTTCTTGACGTCCTTCACCAGCGGCATCCTCTTGATGTCATCTGAGATGTCCGGGCCAGCCTCGGCCACCCCGACCACTATGACGTCCCCACCTATGCTGGCCTTCAGCTCGCTCGGGGTCCCTATCTTTATGATGTGGCCATGGTCGACGATGGCTATCCTGTCGCAGAGGGAGTCAGCTTCCTCTAGATAGTGAGTGGTGAGGAAGAGGGTCATCCTGTAGTCCTCCTTGAGCATCCTGATGTACTTCCAGACGGCGGCCCTGGTCTGGACGTCGAGCCCCAGAGTCGGCTCGTCGAGGAAGAGGAGCTTCGGGTAGTTTATCAGCCCGCTGGCAAGCTCGAGCCTCCGCCTCATCCCGCCAGAGTAGGTGCTCACCTTCCTGTTGGCCGCGTCTTCGAGCTCCACGAGCCTGAGGAGCTCCATGGCGTGCGGCTTCGAGTTGCTCCTCGGTATCCCGTAGAGGTCCGCGCAGAGGATGATGTTTTGCAGCCCCGTAAGGTCTTCGTCTGCAGTGTACTCCTGTGGGACGACCCCCACCCTCCTCCTCACCTCGTTGGGGTGCTTGTGGATGTCGAGGCCGTCCACGGTCGCGGTCCCCCCGGACGCCCGGAGCAGGGTGGTGAGCATGCTGATCGTGGTGGTCTTGCCTGCGCCGTTGGGTCCCAGGAACCCGAATATCTCGCCCTCGTATATCTCGAAGGAGACGCCGTCGACCGCCTTGAGGCTCCCGAAGGATCTCGAGAGACCCTCCACCTTTACGATTGTCTGCTGGCTCATAGGCTCTTCTCCAGCCTGGATACCCTCGTTGCGAGCTCCCTGACCTGTTTGGCGCTCGCGGCGAGCTTCTCGTCCTTCGACTGTGCGAGGTCTTCGAGATACGAGAGGTTGTTCGAGATCTCTCCGAGGACCCCCTCCACTGACCTCGGGCCGGATCGGCTCGCCTTGGCGGGCCAGTCGGCCTCGGCCCTGCCCTGCGGAGTTATTTCGTACTTATTGTCCGTCTTGCGCTTCTTCACCAGACCCTCCTCGGCCATCTGCTGGAGCATAGGGTACACCGAACCAGGCGAGGGCCTCCACCACCCCCTGCTCCCAGACTCCATCGCGTCCATGATCTCGGCGCCGTTCATCGGCTGCTTGGCCACGATCATGAGGATCCAGGTCCTGAGACCCCTGTGAGCGCGTTTCGTCCAGTCCATCCACATATCGGTTATCCTATATCGGTTTTCCGAGCCTGTAGTTAAACCTTGCTCAGTGGTGCTCGCTGACAGGTGCGAGAGGCGCGGCTCCCCCTACCCGCCCTTGACGACGTAGTCCCCTGTCTCGGAGTCCCTGAGGTAGATGGCCCTCCACGGGCAGGACTCGGCCGCCCGCTTCAGCCTCTCCAGCTCGACGAGGGGTTCATCCGCGTCGGCGATCCCCAGGGGCTCGCCCCCGATCTGCCTCCGCTCCAGGGAGAAATGCTCGGGCGCCACCACCGCGCAGAACCCCGTCCCCAGGCACAGGTCCTCGACGATGCCTGCCTTCACCTTCTTCCCCTCGACGGTCACTATCTCTATCTCTCCGCGTTTCTGGAGGTTGGCCTTCCTGATGTCGGGGTTGCGTACTATGGCGTCGGAGATGGACTCCCCGTGCCGCTTGGCGTTGAGGAGCATCCTGAACGCCTTCTCGGTAAGCTCCACGGACTGGCTCATGCCCTAAATCCGCGAGGCCGGTATTTCTCTGCAGTCCCTAATCCGGACGCATTCCCGCCACACCACCGGCGGCCGCCGGGGCGCTCCCGCCGGAGACGAGCAGGACCGGAGGCCCTCCATCTCGAAACTGGCGCATTGGCGGGGCTATGCCTGAACCTGCTTCCCCCGGCAGCGTTGGCAGAACTTCTCTTCGCCCGTCATCGGTTGGACGAAGAAAGAGTCCCTGTTTGCGCAGAGGAAGAGGGCTCCCCTGCCAGGGTCTTCGCTCTTGGTCCTCCTGTAGTTCTGCGTCCAGTACGCCTCCGTTAGGACCAGGTCGTTTCTCTCGCTCCCGATGCCCAGGTCCCAGGCGTAGCGCCTCGCCACCCTGACGTCGGCGTCCGTGACCTCCTGCTTACCCTGGAAAGCGCTCCGCACGAGCCCCTTGAGCCGGCCCGCGTCGGGCTCCTTCCCGTACCTTATCATCCGCGAGACATACCTACCAGGACAGACATGAACGGCGACCGTCCCTCCTTCGACATACTCCATGACCGCCTTGCCGCCGCAGTGGGAGCATTTCGCTTCAGTGGCGAGCAGCGACCGGGCCGTATCCGCCGCACTATTTTGCAGTGGATCCACCCTGGAAGTAGGGGCTGTTCAGGAGGTTGGCAACGGCCCGCCTCGTCAGTTCAACCCCTTCTGAGTAGCCGGTAAGGACGTGGCGGATGGTCCCATCCTGCATCTCAAGGAACACCTGTGGTATCAGATAGTCTTCCGACCAGTCTCCGTGGTTCCGGACGAGGTCGTCCGCGGCCTTCTCTTGGTCAGGCTTGTCGATGTCGTAGTCGTGGAAGCTCAGCCCTAGCCTGCCCGCGGCGTCCCTTACAGGCTCGACGGTGGTGGGATGACAGTGCGGGCACCAGGTCGCATGCACGACGTGGACCCCCTTCACCTGCGCTGTTCGGTCTTTCGATCCTTGCATGTCCCAGGCAGCCGTCGCATTCATTTAAAATTGACTGCGTCAGGCTGG
>JAFLZI010000029.1 GCA_029785625.1 Nitrososphaerota archaeon
TCCAGGGCGAGATCTCGGACTCTTACCTCGCCAGCATCGAGGGGCACCTCAAGGAGCTGGAGCTCGGGGAGGGGACGCTGATCAGCGCCGAGCTGGGAGAGGGGAACAAGGGCACGGGCTACGCCCTGTGCAGGCAGCCCGAGGACAGGAAGGAGGGGAGGAGGCTCTTCGGGAGGAAGACGGGCCAGTTCACCTTCACGCTCAACACCAACGACCAGACCGGGCCCGAGATGATGGCCGAGCTGAGGGACCGTGGGATAAACGGGCTGGCCAACACCCTCGCCCAGTCCTCCGATCACCTGCTGGGCTTTTTCGTCTCTCTCCGGAACGAGCTCGCGTTCTACGTAGCTTGCATGAACCTGAGGGACCAGCTCGCCGCGAGGGGCGAGCCGGTCTGCTTCCCGACCCCCGCGGAGAGGGGCAGGCGGTCGCGCGCCTTCAAGGGTCTCTACGACCCCTGCCTCGCCCTTAGGCGGGACGAGAGGGTGGTGGGTAACGACCTCGAGGCGGAGGGCAAGGACCTGGTCGTGGTCACCGGGGCGAACAGGGGTGGCAAGTCGACCTTCCTCAGGAGCGTGGGCATCTCACAGCTCCTGATGCAGGCGGGCGCCTTCGCCCCGGGGGAGTCTCTACATGCCGACATCTGCACAGGAGTCTTCACGCACTTCACCCGCGAGGAGGACTCCTCGATGAAGAGCGGGAAGCTTGACGAGGAGCTAGGCAGGATGAGCAAGATCGTCGACAGTCTATCCCCTGACTGCATGGTCCTGTTCAACGAGTCCTTCGCCTCCACAAACGAGAGGGAAGGCTCGGAGATCTCGAGGCAGATAGTCGCCGCCCTACTCGAGAGGAGGGTCGAGGTGTTCTTCGTAACCCACCAGTACGAGTTCGCCCACCTGCTCTACGAGAAGGGGACGCCGAACGCCGCCTTCCTCCGCGCGCAGAGGCTCGAGAATGGGGAGCGAACCTTCAGGGTGCTGCCGGGAGAGCCGCTGCCGACGAGCTACGGGGACGACCTCTACCACCGGATATTCCTGGCACAGGGTCCCGGCGCCAAGGGCTAGGATGGGGTCGTCCCAGTAGGCCCGAACCCCTGGCCCTTCGAAAAGCTTAAAGTCTCGACAGCGTCCAAAACCCTCGGCGGTGGGGCTCGCCATAACCGCTCGCAAACCCTTGTGAGCCGATAGCTCCTACCAGACAAATCAACAGCGAGCGGGAGTGAGAGAGCGTGAAGTATGACCTGGTCTACCTGGCCGTTGGGGCGGTCCTCGGTGCCTACGTCAGGTACCAGATCACCGGCGAGGGGTTCTTCATCGGGAGCCTCCCAATATCCGTCCTACTGGTCAACATTGCAGGGAGCTTCATCCTGGGGGCGAGCTCGACGGCCGTCTCAGGCCTCGGCTTGGACGGTCGCTACACGATATTCATCGGGATAGGCTTCTGCGGCTCCATGACCACGATGTCCTCGTTCGCCTTCGAGTCCGTCAACCTCATCGGGGTCGGGGAACTTGCCACGGCCGGGGCGGACATCGTGCTGAACGTCGGTGGCTCGCTCGGGGCAATAATTTTAGGAAGGGCGCTGGCCACCGTAGTGTTCGGACTTGCATAGCCCTGGTGACGACTTGGCGAAGCCTCCCTCCAAGAGGATGGTCAAGCTCACGGTGGTGGTCAAGGCCAAGGACGCCTTCAAGGGCAAGCCCCTTGTCGACGTCCTCATCTCGCTCCTCATGGAGGCCGGGGTCTCGGGTGCGACCGTCACGCACGCGGCCCGGGGATACGGCGCGAGGGGGATCGCGAGGGCGGACGTCCTGGGACTCTCGGTGAACCTCCCTACGATAGTCGAGACCGTGAGCGATGCGGACCGGATCTCGAAGGTCCTCACCGAGGTCAAGAAGATGGTCGGGACCAACGGGCTGATAACCACATCGGAGGTCGACGTCTACTGACCTCCGAACCTGTCTAGCGTGCCCATCGACCTGTCTGCCACCCTCTCCGCCTCCAACCTGGAGAGTGACTCAAGCACCCTCTCCACGGCGGGGCGGCGCGAGTAGCTCTCGTCCTCGAGCGAGTCCCCGGTCTCCTCGAAGCTCACGCCGTGCAGCTTTGCCAAGGCGCACTCCGCGTAGTACCTCGCCTGGCTCTCAGGGTCGGGCTTCATCAGCCGCGCCTCCGGAGATCTGAGCGCCTCTGAGAGGCTGTCGTAGAGGTTCGACTCAGGGGACCACGAGAACACGCATGTCCCCGACCTGCCACCCGCGACCAGCCTCGCTGGGACTGGGAGCCAGCCGCGCCAACTAGCCCCGGTGGGCTCGACCACCCTCCCGGCTTCCACCGCCTTGCGCCACGAGGAAACGGCCAGCTCGTCCTCCCGCTCTTGCGAGTCGAGGAAACTGGAGAGCTTCCCTGCGACCGTGTCTCCGGGGAGGTCAGGCAGCTCCTCGAGGAACGCTCGCCAGAGCGAGACCGGCCATCCGTCTCCGCTGCAGACGCTCCCCTTGCCTGTGCGGACGAGGTCTTCACTCTTCACCCAGTGGACGACGCAGGGTATGCCTCCTGAGGGCTTCTCCCCAGGCTCCAAGACTCTCACCTTCAGGGTTGGGGAGGAGAGGTTGCTGGTGAACCTGCGGTAGCGCTCCGACCAGCTCCCGAAGCAGCGCCTGAGCGCCCGACCAGACCCGCCGGTCATGACCCCAATCCGAGACATGATGGGTCTGGGGAACTCGTCGCCCGGGCGAAGGATTCCCGCCCAGCTCATCCTTGCACCGTGCGCGACGATCGGCTCCCCGTCCGCGCGCCCAGACAGGTCGGAGGCTGTCATCCGTCCATCCCATCCCGGAACCATCCCGCCGCGGTCTCCTCGTTGGGGTTGCCCTGCTTCTCCGCGCTGACGATGCCTCTCTCGGCCAGCCCGAAGGCGGCCGCAAGGAGCAGCATCAGAAGGGCCTTGAACTTCTCCAACGTCCCGTCTCATACGCCCTTCGCCCGTCTCCGCATTTGTCCTTTTGGATTGCGCGCAGTATGTCCCTGAGGACAAGAATTTCACTCCCAGACCGGGCCATACCGCCGACGAATCTCGTGACCCCTGCCACGGACCCGCGAAGTTCCGAAGGGAAGGGTCCCGTTGTAGGCGTGGTTGCTGCCCGGGAACGTGTAGGTCGCGCTGTTGTTCACTATCACGGAGGTGACGCTCCCGTGGGTGACCACCCCGGTGTCGTGCGAGGGGCCGCCCATGACCGATGGCACGAAGAGGGAGAACGCCAGCACGAGCAGGCCGCCCGCCAGCGATCGCTAGCGTCGAAGCGGTCCCCGGCGGGTCATGGTTCTGCCGCACCGACTCAGCTTCACGGCGTCGGCAGGCAAGGGCGCAAAAGGATCACTTCTCTGGAACGATATGGGAAACCGTCAATTCGGGTAAAGCTCACCTAGCGAAAGGGTGGTTGAGTAGCGAGGGGTGGAGTTTCAGGGGAGTCATCCCCCTTTGAACTTGCGGACGGGCTGCGCCCGTTCACCGCTCTGCGGGTGTCCAAGCCCATTTCTGGACTTATGAGCCCGCCGGGATAACGACCAGGCACTTTTGGTGCCTCCTGGCTTCCCCACCTCGCTGAGACGGAGACTGATTTCTGACCCTTATATCCTTCTCGGAAGGTGGAGCGTCACCCGAAGAGGACGAGCGACTCGGCGTCGCCGCCCACGGCCACGTCCACGTCCCTTTTGAGCTGCCTCAGCCTCTCGACGTCGTGGCCCTTCTTGACGAACCTCTTCTCCTCCTCCACGAACGGCCTCGCCCTGTCACCGTCGAGCATCTTGTCCGCGAAGCAGACGATCTTCTGCTCGAGCGTCCTGGGGACGTAGTCCCCCGCGGGGAAGCCCAGCGACGCAGCCTCCTCTGTAGAGATCCCCGCGCCCACGTGCTTCCTCACTATCTCGACGACCTCCTTGTCGACGCCTTCCTCCTCGAGGATGGCCGCCCCCACGTGCCCGTGGTCCACGAGCTGCGTCCTGCTCCTCCCTATGTCGTGGAGGAGCGCCGCCGAGACGGCCGCGCGTTCGTCCACCATGTTCCCCTGGGCCGCCGCCCTCCTGCAGAGGCGTAGGGAGATGGCCGCGCAGGCGCGGCAGTGCTCGACTATCTTGTCGTTGCTGTGGTACTTCCTGTGCAGGGCAGACGCCTGCTCGGCGCTGGGGACCATCGGCTCACTTCGCGATGTCCTCTTCGAGCTGATTGATCTTCCACCGGAGGGCCTCCTTGAGCTCCGTGTTGTCGATCCTGTTGAGGGGCCGTTGGCAGGTGGGACACTTGAAGAAGGTCTCCATGGCCTCCTCGAATGTCCGGGTGACGCACGTCGGGGTCCCGCAGAAGTAGAACTCGCGGGTCTCCTCGTGCTCCAGGCGTTGCTTGAGCCTCACGAGGATCTTCTTCTTCTGCGTCTGGATGAACCCATCGGTCTGGTCGCGCTGCGCCTTCCACCTGTAGACGAACCAACCCCTCTTTGGGTCCCTTACCCTCACGCCGGAGATGAGGCTCCTCCCGAACAGGTCGTAAAGGGCCTTCCTCACCGTCTTTATCTTTAGCCCGGTGGCCGAGGCGATCTCTTCGTCCGTCGCGTTCTCGTTGTTGAGCAGCGCCCTGGCTACCCTGACGTAGTCCGGACCGCCTATTAGACCTGCGACCTTTACGAAAGTATCTTCGTACTCTATTTTCACGTTTTCTGTTCTACCTGCTTGCCTCTAGCCGAAGGGACTATCCTTAGCTTATAACCACTGAACACCTTCTTAAGCTCTTCTCCCCTCTGGATGTCGTGGATGGCGATCGCCAGGGCGGCGATCTCCGAGTGGGGCTGAGAGGTGACGGCCACGTTGTAATCGGCGAGCTGGTAGACCTCCCCCGGGACCTTCGGCCCGCCAACCGCGAGCAGGAAGCTCCCCTTCTCCCTCAGCTCCTCCACCCTGTCCTGGAGAGGGTCCCCGTACATGGTGAGGTGGACGATGGTCCTCCCTTCGCCCTTCGCCTCGCGGAAGACCTTTTTCCATGGGGCCTGGACGACCGGAAAGTCGCCTCCCCACGCCTTGTTCACCTCCCCGACCGTGTCCATGAGCCCGCTCTCCACCTCCTCGAGATAGACGCACTCCGCCCCGAGCGCCCTAGAGACGAGGCACAGGTGGGTCAGCGTGCGATAGTCCCTGACATACCTATGCCCCACCCGCACCACCTTCAGGCTCTTCAGCCCCAAGCTCAGGCCGGCACCCTCCCTTCCATGCCCTCCTCCTCGGCGACCTCGGTGAGCTTGGCGTCGGCGACCCCCAAGAGCGAGTCCATCCCCTGACCGGTCTTCGAGGAGACCGCCACAGCTTCGATGGGCCCGAGCTCCCTCTTCCTCTCCTCGATCAGCTCGGCCGGGGCGAGGTCGCACTTGTTCAGGACGGCTATCGTCTTAGAGGGCTTGACCATGAGGTGGGAGAGAGCCTGGGCCGAGCTCTCGTAGCTCCTGATGAACTTCTCCGCCGGCTGGCTCGCGTCGAGGAGGAGGAAGACCACAGTAGCATAGGATATCTCCTCCAGCGTCGACTTGAACGACTCTATCAGGTACGCCGGGAGGTTGCTGATGAAGCCCACCGTGTCGGTGAGCAGGGTCTTCCTCTCTCCCACCATCACCGCCCGCGTGGTGGGAGCCAGGGTGGTGAAGACGCCGGCGTCGACGCTCTTCGTCTCCCCGGTGAGCTTGTTGAAGAGGCTCGTCTTCCCCGCGGCGGTGTACCCCGCGAGGGCGATGGTGGGGAACGCGAGCCTCCTCCTGTGTTCGCGGAATATCTCCCTCCTCTTTGCGACTTCCTCCACCTTCCTCCTGAGCGTGGCGACCCTGCTCTTCATCATCCTGGTGTAGACGTCCGCCTCGTACTTGCCGAGCCCGAAGAACCCTGGCTGCCCCCCCCTCCTGGCCATCTTGACGCT
>JAFLZI010000002.1 GCA_029785625.1 Nitrososphaerota archaeon
AAAGCCCTTATTAGGCTTGTCCTTCAATGAGAACGAAATTTCCAACACTCCTGGAAGGTGTTGTTGTCCCCGATGTTGATCCCAGAGACCACAAGGTCTGGCTTCCTCGGGAGGACCTTGTTCACCCCGACCATCACGCAGTCCCCCGGAGACCCCGAGACGGCGTAGCACTCGAAGTTGTCCCGCCTCACCCTGTTCACCCGGATGGGCTTGTGGAAGGTGAGGCTGAGGGCTGTTGCGCTCTGGGGCTGCTCGGGGGCGACGATGATCGCCTCGGCGTGCTTCGCCGCGGCCCGGGCCAGGGTGACTATGCCGTTGCTCTGGACGCTGTCGTCGTTGGTCACCATGACGAGCTTCTTGCTCTCAGACAACTCTGTCCGCCTGGGCCAGGGCTCGCTCTATAGACCTTCTGTCCCCGATCCCGTAGTACTTCGAGAGGACCCCCAGCCCGTCCTCCAGGGTGTCCTCGGTGAGGGCCACTTCGACCATCAGCTTCTCCGCCTGAGACAGCGGCAGGGACCTCACCGCGGCCGCGAGCCTCTCCTCCTCTTCGGCTGCTTCGTCGATCAACCGACCCAGCTTCCTCGTCGCCTCCCCTATCCTCCTCCTGAGGATGAGCAGGTCCCCCGCGGCCCTTTCGAGGTCGCGGACCCTCTCCCCCCCTCGGGTCTCGGGGCGGCGTACCGTCGAGCGGACCACGGTGAACCCCGGGGTCGAGAAGTCCCTGACGCGGACCGATGTCGCGGCATACACCGTCCGCGCCTTGGGTGCGAGCTTCGGGAGGGGCCTCTCCTCGACAGCCCCGAGCTCCGCGAGCCTCTTGAGGTGCCGCAGCACCCCCTGGACGGAGATACCCGTTATGTGCGAAAGCTCCCTCAGGGTCCGGGGCCTGACAGACACCGCGTCCACTATCCTCAGCCTCGCCCTCGGCGACAGGACTTCCTCCATGAGGTCGGCTGGCACGGGCATAAGCTCCGAGAGGTAAGTTAATAAACATGGGTTAATTAACCTATAGTGAATTAACATGAGCGGAGTGGAAAGCGGCGACAGACGGCGGGACCTGCGGGACATGCTCGACGAGCTCGACAGGTACTTCGAAGATTTCGAGAAGGACATCGAGGCCACTGTCAGGGACGCGTTCTTCGGCCACGGACAGGAGAACAAGCCTTTCGTCGCCGGGTTCACGTTCAACATGGGCCCCGAGGGGAAGCCCTCCGTCCAGATATTCGGCAACAACCCGGTGCGCAGGGACGGGTTCCGGTCCCCCATCAGCGAGCAGCTGGTCGACGAGAAGGACGAGATGCTCAGGCTGATCCTGGAGATGCCAGGGGTCGAGAAGGCCGACATCAAAGTCGACGCGACGGAGGAGAGCGCGGTGATAACCGCGGAGCGGGGGGAGAAACGCTACCGCGCCGAGGTCGCGTTCAAGCAGCCTGTCAAAGCGGAGTCAGGGAAGGCGGAGTACAGGAACGGAGTGTTGGAAATTTCGTTCTCATTGAAGGACAAGCCTAATAAGGGCTTTAGGAGGGTAAACGTTGTCTGAGAGTGGAGCCGGAGTGAGTCAGCAGCAGGTCCAGCTTAAAGTCCTCGAGGCCTACACACGCGACGTCGGCAGAGGGGTGGCGAGGATCGACTACGATGCCATGGACGCGCTGGACGCTTCTACGGGGGACGTCATAGAGATCAAGGGGAAGAGGCGGACGGTGGCGAAGTGCCTCCCGCTCTACCCGTCTGACGAAGGTCGGGGGATAGTCAGGATCGACGGGCTCATCAGGAACAACGCGGGGGTGGCGATAGGCGACGTCGTCGTCGTGAAGAAAGTGAAGGCGCCGCCGGCGGAGAAGGTCGTCGTGGCCCCACTCGAGGCCGTGCCGCCGATCGACGAGAGGTACCTCGCCGACGCGCTGGAGAGCGTCCCGGTGACGAAGGGGGACAACATCATGATACCGTACTTCGGAGGGAGGCTCACCTTCCAGGTGGTCGGGGTCAGCCCGGTCGCCGACGCAGCCCTCATCACCCAGCGGACGGTGTTCGTGATCTCGGAGAAGGGGGAGGCGCTTCGCGGCGTCCCACAGGTGACCTACGAGGACATCGGCGGACTGAAGGACGAGATACAGAAGGTCCGCGAGATGATAGAGCTCCCTCTGCGCCACCCGGAGATTTTCGAGAAGCTCGGGGTCGAGGCGCCCAAGGGGATACTCCTCTACGGACCGCCCGGAACGGGGAAGACCCTCCTGGCGAAGGCCGTGGCCACAGAGAGCAACGCCCACTTCATCCCGATAAGCGGGCCCGAGATAATGTCAAAGTTCTACGGGGAGTCGGAAGCCCGGCTTCGGGAGATCTTCAAAGAAGCGAAGGAGAAAGCCCCGACGATCATATTCATCGACGAGATCGACTCCATAGCCCCGAAGAGGGAGGAGGTCACGGGAGAGGTCGAGCGGAGGGTGGTCAGCCAGCTCCTGTCCCTCATGGACGGACTGGAGGCGAGGGGGAAGGTCATCGTCATCGCAGCCACCAACCGCCCCAACGCCATAGACCCGGCGCTGAGGAGGCCGGGGAGGTTCGACAGGGAGATCGAGATCAAGGTCCCGGACAAGAAGGGGAGGCTGGAGATACTCCAGATCCACACCAGGCACATGCCACTGGCCCAGAACGACGACAAGAACGGGGCCGCCGACAAGATAGTCGACCTGGAGAAGCTCGCCGCGGTCACCCACGGGTTCGTGGGCGCGGACCTCGAGTACCTCTGCAAGGAGGCGGCCATGAAGACGCTGAGGAGGAACCTGCCTGACATCAAGCTCGAGGAGGACAGGCTGAGCCCTGAGACCCTGGACAAGTTGGTGGTCACCATGGCTGACTTCGAGGACGCGCTGAAGGACGTCATGCCCTCGGCCATGCGCGAGGTGTACCTGGAGACGCCGGACGTGAAGTGGGCCGACATCGGCGGCCTTGAGGGCGTCAAGAAGGAGCTGCAGGAGGCGGTGGAGTGGCCCCTGAAGTACCCTGACCTCTACGACAAGATCGGCTACAGCATGCCCAAGGGGATATTGCTCTACGGCACGTCGGGGACGGGGAAGACCCTCCTGGCGAAGGCCGTGGCCACCGAGAGCGAGGCGAACTTCATCAGCGTCAGGGGCCCCGAGCTCCTGAGCAAGTGGGTCGGAGAGTCGGAGCGCGGCATCCGCGAGGTGTTCAGGAGGGCCAGGCAGGCTTCGCCCTGCGTCATATTCTTCGACGAGATTGACGCCCTCGCCCCGACCAGGGGGATGGGCGGTGACAGCATGGTGACCGAGAGGGTGGTCAGCCAGCTCCTCACCGAGCTCGACGGCGTCCAGAGCCTCCAGGGGGTCGTCGTCCTCGCGGCCACCAACAGGATCGACATCGTGGACCCGGCCCTGGTGAGGGCGGGGAGGTTCGACAAGCTGATCCAGATCCCGCTCCCTGACAAGCCAGCCAGGAGGGAGATACTGAAGATACACACCAAGGGCGTCCCCATCTCGAAGGACGTGGACCTGGACAGGATCGTGGAAATGACCGAGGGGTTCAGCGGGGCCGACATGGCGTCGCTTACCAACACCGCCGTCTCCATAGTCCTGCAGGGGTTCATCTCAAAGTACCCGAAGCCCGACGACGCCAGGAAGCACGTCGACGAGGCGGTGGTGACCATAGACCACTTCGCGGACGCCATCAAGAAGGTCCGCCAGTCCAGGGAGGGGAAGCCGATGGAGAAGGTCCCGGTCCCCTACTACAGATAGGGGAACCCTAATTACGCCAGCGCGACGGCCCGGACCCCTAGATTGGAGCAGGCTGCAATCATAGGGCGCGGCACCTGGCTGGACAAGGTGGCCCAGGAGACGGTCGAGCGCGAGAAGCGTCTGGGCCGGAGCCTGTCCCTGCTTAGGGTGGAGAGCGGGCTCGGGGCCTCGGGGCTCCCGCACATCGGGAGCGTCGGCGACGCCATCAGGAGCTACGGGATCAAGCTCGCCCTGGAGTCGCTGGGGTACAGGTCGGAGCTGATAGCCTACTCCGACGACTTCGACGGCCTCAGGAAGGTCCCGGCCGGGTTCCCTGCGTCGCTGAGCGAGTATCTGTCGCACCCGGTGGCGCGCATCCCGGACCCGCTGGGGTGCCACGGCTCCTACGCGGAGCACGTGGGGTCCCTCCTGAAGGGCGCCCTGGACAAGATCGGGGTCGAGTACAGGTTCCAGAGCGGGGCCGAGGCCTACGCCTCGGGGAAGCTCAACGACCAGATACGGAAGATACTATCCAGCTCGGCCGCCATAGGGAAGAAGATCAACGAGCTGGTCGGCCAGTCGAAGTACGAGGAGTCCCTCCCCTACACCCCGGTCTGCAAGAGCTGCGGGAGGATATACGTCACCCAGGCGAAGTCCTTCGACCCTGAGAAGGACACCGTCCACTACGTATGCCAGGGGACAAAGCTCGGGGAGAAGATGGTCAAGGGATGCGGCCACGAGGGGGACGTGAAGGTCACCGAGGGGAACGGGAAGCTGATGTGGAAGGTCGAGTTCGCGGCCAGGTGGTCGGCCTTCGACATACGCTTCGAGGCCTACGGGAAAGAGCTGACCGACTCGGTCAAGATCAACGACTGGGTGGCGGAGAGCGTCCTCGGCTACCCGCCCCCCTACCACGCTAGGTACGAGCTCTTCCAGGACAAGTCCGGGAAGAAGATGTCGAAGTCGACGGGGAACCTCGTCACCCCCGACGAGTGGCTGCAGTACGCCTCCCCGGAAAGCCTGAGGCTGCTGATGTACAAGAGGATAGTCGGAGCCAGGAACATCTCGCTGGAAGACATACCGCTTTACATGGACGAGTTCGACGACCTCGAGGAGTACTACTTCTCCAAGAAAAGGGACCCCAACCAGATGAAGGACGCGAGGCAGAGGGGGCTGTACGAGTACTCTGTGTTCCTGAAGTCCCCCCAGGCGAAGGGGGTGCGCGTCCCCTATAGGCTCCTCGCGCAGCTCTCCTCTGTGGCGCCTGAGGGGGCCCTGGAGGACTTCGTGGTCAAGAGGCTGGCGAGCTACGGGATGGTGAAGACCCCGGTCCCCGAGCTTTCGAGGAGGATCGCCTGGGCCCGCGGGTGGGCCACGAGAGAGGGGAAGGTCGCAGTGGAGCCCCCCGAGTTAGGCGACGCGGCGCGCAAAGCCGTGAAGGATTTCGCCGCCGCCCTCCCAGGACTGGCGACCGAGGAAGACGTGCAGAACGCCGCCTTCGACGCCGCCAAGAAGCAGGGCCTCAGGCCCGGAGAGTTCTTCCCCGCGGTGTATTCCATCCTGCTCGGCTCGGACAGGGGGCCCAGGCTGGGGCCCTACGTCATGGACGCAGGGAAGGCCGAGGTGAGCAGGGCCCTCCTCGCCGCCGTCGGGAATTGAAGCCCAGCTACTCCTCCATCGGGGAGCTCGAAGCCGCGATAGTCTCGTGCAGGGCCTGCCCCCGCCTCGTCCACTACAGAGAGAACCTCGAGCCCCGGGCATCCTACGCCTCTCAGGTCTACTGGAGGAAGCCGGTGCCGGGGTTCGGTGACCTGGACGGGAAGCTCCTCGTCCTTGGACTCGCTCCTGCGAGCCATGGGGCGGAGAGGACTGGGCGGATATTCACCGGCGACGCGTCCAGCAGGTTCCTTGTCAAGGCCCTCCACGCTGCGGGGTTCGCCAACCAGCCTGTCTCCGAGTCCCGAGACGACGGGCTAGCGTACAGCGGCTGCTACATCACTGCCGTGGTCAAGTGCGTCCCCCCCGGAGACAGGCCCACCAGGGAGGAGTTCGCCAGCTGCTCCCCCTTCCTTGACGCAGAGGTATCGCTGATGCAGAACCTGGAGGGGGTCCTCGCCCTCGGATCCCTCGCCTTCGGTGCCTACGTCTCGCACCTCGCGAGGGCCGGGGGGGACGCCAGGGGGATGAGGTTCGCCCATGGCGCGGTTTACCGCGTAAAGGGGGGCCCGACGCTGTACGCTGGCTACCACCCCAGCCCGAGGAACACCAACACAGGGAGGCTGACGATGCCCATGCTCGTCGCGCTCCTCAAGAAAATCAGGCGGGACTTGCGCATATAAACGGGCCACTTCGACCGCAACCCGGGCCCGTTGCCTAGCACGGATCAGGGCGTCAGCCTGCGGAGCTGAAGGTCGAGGGTTCGAATCCCTCCGGGCCCGCTTAGAACTAAGCGAATCCGGTATCTAGACACGTCATATTTGACTCGCCTGAACCATCGAGAAAAGAGTCTTACCTTGGATGCCAGCGTCTTCATCGCCGCGTTGAGAGATAACGAGCCACGCAATCAGGACTGTGCTCCGTTCGCCCACGCCTCCTTCAGTCACTGCAATTGTGACCCAGGAACTTCGTCGGGGTCCTCAAGCCAGAATTGAGACCATGGGTCAGTTCCCCGCGCCACGATATACCTTGAACCCATCTCGGGAGCGCGCTAGGAGGACCAAATTCCAGGCGAGAGAAGGGCATTCGGGTTCAAACCTGTCGACGCTATCATGACTGTCCAACAGCCTGTTCCGGGGTTGCCGTGGTCGCTGAACTGAAGGTCCCGGCTCGTCCGATTAGGGATGAACGACGGTGACAACCCTAATAAATGGCGGGAGGATGACGCCTGATGTTGGTAGTTCTGCCCGCGGCCGCTGCGGTCAGCGGGTCAGGTTCAGCATGCAATCGAATGGGAACATAGGAAATGCCCCTCATCCCTCGGCGCATGGCCAACGTCTATTCGGTCGCGGTATGCCTGGTCTTGATGATTCTTCTCGTCTCATCCGCGGCTAATACTGTGTACGCAGATAGTGTGAGGGCGACAGTCACAGTCGGCGCTAATCCTCGGGGAGTCGCCTTCGACTCCGCCAACGGCGACGTCTACGTGGCGAACCTCGGTTCCAACACGGTTTCTGTGATATCCGGTTCGACCAACACGGCAGTGGGGACGCCCATCACAGTAGGCTCTGGTCCTATTGGAGTCGCCTTCGACTCCACCAACGGCGACGTCTACGTGGCGAACATCAATGTAAACACCGTCTCTGTGATATCCGGTTCGACTGTGGTGGCGACAGTCACAGTCGGCTCTGGTCCTATTGGAGTCGCCTTCGACTCCACCAACGGCGACGTCTACGTGGCGAACTTCAATTCAAACACCGTCTCTGTGATATCCGGTTCGACTGTGGTGGCGACAGTCACAGTCGGCTTTAGTCCTATTGGAGTCGCCTTCGACTCCACCAACGGCGACGTCTACGTGGCGAACATCAATTCAGACTCCGTCTCTGTGATATCCGGTTCGACGGTGGTGGCGACCGTCATCGTCGGCTCCGCTCCTGGCGTCTATCCTTACGGAGTCGCCTTCGACTCCACCAACGGCGACGTCTACGTGGCGAACTCCGGTTCAGGCTCCGTCTCTGTGATATCCGGTTCGACTGTGGTGGCGACAGTCACAGTCGGCTCTAATCCTCATGGAGTCGCCTTCGACTCCGCCAACGGCGACGTCTACGTGACGAACTCCGGTTCAAGCTCCGTCTCGGTGATAGCCCCTACCGCCACTTACGTGTCCTGCACCTCCTCCAGCTTCGCCGTGGCCGCATCCAGCTCGTGCACGGCGACGGTGGCGGACACCAGCGGCGCCATAACCGGCGAGACGATCACGTTCTCGGAGGCGGCCGGCACCGGCAGCGTCACTTTCAGCTCCTCCACGTGCAGCCTCTCAGCCGGAGGAACCTGCAGCGTCACCGTGACGGGCGCCACCACAGGCAGCGTCACCGTGAAGGCGTCCTATCCGGGTGACTCGGGCAACACGCCGGCGTCAGGGACCTTCGGCCTGTCGGTCACCTCCGAGTCCTCCATCACCGGGTCCCAGCTCCCACGGATACCTCCAGGCGTCGTCCCTGAAACCCTCAACTTTACCACCTACGGCGGGACGGGGCTCCAGGGGTCCTTGGTCGGCATGGTGGGCGGCACCATGGTCGAGTACAGCCTCCCTGGCTTCAACGGGACCCTCGTCACCGAGGACCTATCGAGCGGCAACTCCACCCTCATCGCCCAGGCCGGCGGTATGGTCCCTCTGGCCATCAGCTCCTGCACTGATTCGAACGGCGGCATCAGGGTGAGCGGTTTCTTCATGATGAGGTGGGGGGGCACAGGGCTGAACTCAACCGAGGTCCTGTTGGGAGACTACCAGAGCTTCGTCACAAGCGCCCAGGGGTGGCCGGCAGAGCCCGCGTGCGGTAGCTGAGGTAGGGCTGCAGTCCACCTGGTTGTTTCTGTGGCCACGCTCTGCTGTGCCTGTTCACCAACCTTACTCAGCTGACCAGGGTCCCCGGGGTGTCTCCAAGTTGCCGCCCAATGCATCCTACCGCGCCCGCCAACTTCTTGATGCTGAAGCCCGTCCCGGATGCCGGGACCCCCGCTCCTCCGGGCTTGAACCTTGGAAAGGTCAGCTGAGGGGAACCAAAGGACCATCCCGGCGCTGATCTGCCCGAGTACCTTCCCGCAGGCCCTGCACTTCAGGAGATCCATGGTGCATGAGATGTCGACCTGGTCGGTCTCCACCAGGGCCTTCCTGCTGGCGTAGGCTATGGCAACTATCATGAAGCCCGCCAGGGTGAGGATGACTATGGCGAACTCGCTCAAGGAGACGGGGCCGTTGGGGACGCTGGAGGTGGTGGTGTCGAAGACCTCGGTGGTGGTGACCAGGGCGGAGGGGAAGGGGCGAGGCTCCTCTCCACGGAGACCGCAGCCCAGGCATCGCCCGCGTCGAGCCTAGGCATGCCGTAGCCGGAGCCTACCGCCGACCGTGCGCTCGCCTAGACTACTGTCCAACCGCCGTCGACGACGACGCACGAGCCGTTCAGGAGGCTCGACTTGTCGGACGCGAGGAAGAGGGCGAGCTCCGCTATTTCACCAGGTTCGCCCAGCCGCGGCAGCGTCGCCATGGCCTTCTGGAGCACCTCCATCCCCTTCGGGTCAGGGTTGCCGCCCCCCACCCCGATGTTTGTCTTCACAGCGCCGAGGACCATCGCGTTGCACCTTATCCCCTTGGTGCCGTAGTGGGCGGCTACGCTGCGGGTGAGCCCGATGAGGCCGTGCTTCGAAACTGTGTAAGAGGCCCCGGCGGCTCCGCCCGTCAAGCCGGCGATGGAGGCTGTGTTGACTATCACCCCGCCTCCGCCCTTGAGCATGAGTGGGATAGCACGCCTGCTCGCGCGGAAAGGCGCGTTGAGGTTGATGTCTAGGACCTTCTCCCAGACATCGTCGGGGGTATCAGCGACGGGGCGGACCCCATCCATGATCCCCGCGTTGTTGCAGAGTATGTCGACCTTCCCGAAGGTCTTCGCTGCGTAGTCGATCATCTTGTCAGCGCTCTCCTTCAGCGATAGGTCGATTGCCATCCCTTCTATCTGGGCGCCGGTCTTGCCACGTACCTCGTTCACGACTTCGTCGACTCTCTCGGCGACGACATCGGCAACCAGTACGGCGGCCCCGTTCTCCGCGAAGAGGTTCGCCATGGCTCTCCCGACGCCTGAGCCGGCGCCGGTGATGACCGCGGCCTTACCGTCGAGCAAACCAGACATGACGGCGTCGCCTCGCTCCACTTAGATAAGGGTGGAGCCTAATTTCGTTGTTGAGAGCGGTTCCGACCCGCGGCCCTTTCTGTATCCGATGCGCTGGGGTTGATTCTGCGCCTGGGAAAGTTACCTGTCTATAGCGAAGAGCTTCTCGGCTCCAACCACGGCGTCTTCCCCGTACCACTTCCCCTCCAGAAAGCGAAGCGAGTATAACCGCCCCACATCGATGAACCTCGCGTCTGACCTGTTCCCGATTTCGAGCAACATGACCGTTGCGATTCCGTTGCCTAGGACGTTCAGAACGTCTTTGCCGTAGAACTGCGCGCGCTCCCCGTCGAGGGCGGGAAGCCGGGCCGTCGCTTCTTCGATCTTCCTTACAGCGAGCTCTGCGACGTCCTTCCCTCTGACTATCTTGTCCCTCGTCTTTCTCATGTCGTCCAGCAGGGTGAGGTGCGCCTGCTTCTTCGCCATCACCTCCAGCATGTCGAGGGCCTGGATGTTGCTGGGGCCTTCCCAGATGGGGGTGATGAGAGCCTCTCTGTGCAGCCTCTCCACCGGGAACTCTCTGAGGAATCCTATCCCCCCCAGCACCTCCATCGCCGTCCTAGTGACAGACGCCGCCATATCTGCCGTGACGTTCTTGGTGACGTGGGTGAGGAGCCTGGCATAGTGGTAAGCGTCGCTGTAGGGGGGAGCTTCCTTCCACGACCTCTCGAACTGGTCGACCGCTTTGAAGGCCAGAGCCAGCGAGCCTTCGATGGACACCTCCATGTCGACGAGGTCCCGGCGAATCAGGGGATGCTCGACAAGCCGCCTCCCGAAGGCGGTCCTCTTCTGCACGTAGTAGTAGGCCTCCAGGTAGGCTTTCCTCGCGATCCCCAGGGCTCCGAAGGAGTTCGCCAGTCGTGAGACCATCAGGTTCTCCATGATGTAGTAGATGCCGTTCCTGAGTTCACCCACCGGCTGGGCCTCCGCGCGGTGGAACTCCACCTCGCCCGTGGGGACGCTGACCGTCGCGCTCTTGTCTTTCAGCCTTCTTACAGTGAAGTTCCTCCTCCCAGCCGAATCGAATCTGGGGACCAGGAACAGCCCCAGCCCCTTCGCCCCTTCCTTCCCTCCTCTCGGCCTTGCGCTCACCAGCGCGTGGTCGGCGAGGCCGGCGTTGCTCGCGAAGTACTTCGTGTCCCCACTTATCCTCCAGACCCCCCCCTCCTGCTGTGACTCCACGAGGTTGGCCCCCAGGTCGCTCCCGCCCTGGGTCTCAGTGAACCAGGTCGCGCCGTAGCTGACTCCCGACTCCCCGATGAGGGCCGGGATGAGTTTCTTCTGTTCCTGGTTGCCGTATTTGTGCAGCGCATAGGCTGTCTGGTTTGTTACCGTTAGGATGCACGCGATCCCCGGATCTGAGATCAGATAGATGGAGGCGTAGTGGTCGAACCAGGTCCCGCCCCTATAGGGCGGCTTGTTGACACCGAACTCCGTCATCAACCTCTGAAGGACACGCCTCTCCGAAGGGTCCAGCCACACTTCGTCGACCCTTTCTCCGCCGATGCTCCACGTGATCAGCTTCGGCGCGCCGGTCTTGTCGACATAGTCAGCCACCTCGTACAGCTCGATCCCTGCGAAAGACCCCAGTGAGGACAGATCCGGAACCTTGCCAGTGAAGTGCCCAAGGATTGACTGGAACGGTTTGTCGACCTCGAAATGGTTCTTCCCGTAGGCGTTGGAGAGATGGCGGTAGGGCTCTCCGTCCGCTGACCCCATACTCACTTGGGACCTTTCCCGTCCTATATGAGCATCGGGGGAGCTCCCCCAATGGGTTATACCATACGAGCCTCCGTAGAAGTTACCGGTTGACGCTTCTGCCTGACACCTCTGAGAGGTGACGTCGCGATCGCCGGGGCTGGGGTGGTCGGCCGACCTGATCTCCTCCATCGCCTCGTGGTACAGGAAATGCCGGCGTTTGTTGGGTCATCCTCCGATGTGGTCGCCCGTAACGGAAACCCGGCCACCAGGGCGGGCGAACCCGATGTTCAGAGGCACCCGCCTGGACTAACCCCGGCCAGGGCGACTCGATCTTGTCGGGCGATCTCACTAGATGGCGCATCTCCCCGAGGCAGTCGTTGGGAATTTTGGAATTGGAGTCCGTAGGAATTGCTTCCCTAGGATCTTATGACCGACCCGCGGCTCCTTTGAGAGTCCCGCAATGGATTTAACGCGAACTGGGACGGCGCGCATGTAACGGGACTTGGCTGAAGAGCAGCGAAGACTGGCGGCGATTATGTTCACCGACATGGTCGGATATACTGCTCTTGGCCAGCGGAACGAGCAGCTTTCTCTGGCCCTGGTCGAAGAGCAGCGCAGGCTGATTCGGCCCATCCTGGCCAGGCACAACGGAAGAGAAATCAAAACCATCGGCGACGCCTTCCTGGTCGAGTTCGCCAGCGCCCTAGAGGCGGTCAGGTGCGCCTACGAGATACAGAGAATGACCAGGGAGGCCAACTTCTCCCTCCCTGAGGATAGGAGGCTGCACATCAGAATCGGCGTTCATCTCGGAGACGTGGTTGAATCCGGGAGCGACATCTCCGGGGACGCAGTCAACGTGGCCTCCAGGATTGAGCCTCTGGCCGACGATGGTGGCGTCTGCCTCACCAGGCAGGTGTACGACAACGTCAAGCACAAGGTGGACCTCCCGCTCGCCAGTCTCGGAGCGAAGACCCTGAAGAACGTCGCCGAACCCATGGAAATCTACAAGATGGTCATGCCGTGGCAATCGGAACTAGGAGAACGAGCTGCTTCGCTGGACACCAGGCGCATTGCCGTGCTCCCTTTCGCAAACCTGAGCTCTGACCCCGAGGAGGGGTACTTCGCCGACGGCATGACAGAGGAGCTGATCACATCGCTTTCGGGCGTCCGGCAGCTCATCGTCATCGCGAGGACATCGATTATGAAGTACAAGGGTTCCCAGAAGACCGCCTCCGAGGTGGGGAGGGAGCTGAGCGTCGGAAGCCTGCTCGAAGGGAGTGTGAGGAAGGCGGGCAACAGAGTGAGGGTAACGGCCCAGCTCATCGACACGGCGTCAGAGGGGCACCTGTGGGCCCAGAACTACGATAGGCAGCTGGAAGACATCTTCTCGATTCAATCAGAAATCGCCGAGAAGGTGGCAGGGGAGTTGAAGATTAGGCTCGTGGACGATGAAAAACGACTGATTGAGCAGAGGCCCACCGAGAACACGGAGGCCTACACTTCCTATCTGCGCGGGAAGAGGCTTCTCGGTGAGCGCACGGAGCCGGCGTACAGGCAAGCGCTCGAAGCCCTGGAGAAGGCGATTGAGCTGGATCCTTCCTTCGCCAAGGCACATGCCGGCATTGCCGAATGCTGGGTGTACCTGGTGAGTGACGGCTATGAGGCATATGAGCGGGCCGCTCCGAAGGCAGAGCTATCGTCGAAGAAGGCGCTCAGCCTGAACCCTGAGCTAGCGGAGGCTCACGCGACCCTGGCAAACGTCGACTTCCTTGAAGACGACCTTGCCGGCTCCGAGGCAGAGGCTCGCCGGGCGATTGAGCTGAACCCGAGCCTTCCGGATGCCTATGACCTCCTGTCCGACGTGGCTCTGATGAAGAGAGATGTCGATGGGGGAATCAAGGCGATGGAGGCCGCCTACCGATTGGACCCCATAGTGCCTCGCATCGTGGGGAGGCTGGGACGCGTCTATCTCAACACAGGAAGAGAGAACGACGCGCTCCGGCACTGGGAGCGGACCGCCCATCTGGCTCCAGCGGACACCTACCGAAACATGACCGAGTACTATCTCTCCAAGGGAGACATCGACAAGGCCAGGGAATACTACTCAAAGGCGGCCAAGATGGAGCCGACCAACCACTGGGTCCTATGGATGAAGGGATTCATTGCCGCCAGAACGGGAGACAAGAGCGGTGCGCTCGCTGCCGTAAAGGAGATCGAAGCGAACTGGCTCGGAGCGACCAACCTGAACGACATCGCATTCGTCATGTATGCCCTGGACGATTTCGATTCCTATTTTACCTACATTGACAGGGCCGCGGACCAGCACACGCTGCGGTACGCCTATGCCATGTACAGCCCTCTCTTCGCCAAGGCGAGGGAAGACCCAAGGTATCAGCTACTCCTGGGCAAGCTCGAGAAGAAGATCGAAGCGAAATAGGGACCACCCATTGCCACTTCTGGGGCGTGGCCCTCAGTCTAGCCAGAAGTTTGACGGAGCGGGAAAAGGTTGGACTCGAAATCGGATTCGAATCCTCGGCTTGGGCTTCGTTCTCAGTTTACCGGTAACTTAACGCTCAAATCCGACCCGCGGCACCAACTCCTTCCGTTTGGCGCGAATGTACATTCCACATCGGTCTGGTTTCTCGTGCTTCCGCCTCCTTATGAGAACGGGTTCGAACCCACATGGGTCCTGGCCCCTCCCGGCCCGGATTCAACTACCTCGTTGTGGGCTCGGTTTGATAGCTGGCGCCAGAATCAGGGTGTCTTGGAAACAGGTGCAGGGGGGAGTCTTATGGCGCAGGCTTTTGCGCCGTCGAGTCTCGTTCTAGGGCTCGCCTAGGAAATCAAGCGGATCCACGATCTGGCAAGAATAATGTTGGCCCCGGCTGGCGAGCCTCAAGACGGGCTCCGTCGGGCCCGCAGACAGCCCTCGCAAAGGGCACGAATCCAAATGGATCCGGCTAGGAACTTGGTCGAATCCCTGCGAAAATATCTAGGCCCATAGGACCATCAGGCGCCCGCGACACCGCCCGATTGAAGAGGGACGGTTTTTGAATGAGCCCGGCGCCCCCAATGCGTCAGTTGTCCAACACCGGACGCAGGCTGGCCGCGATCATGTTCACAGACATCGTAGGGTATACAGCGCTCACTCAGAGAAGCGAGTCAGACACGGTCAGCCTGCTGGAAGAACACCGGAAGCTCATACGTCCCATATTCGGCAGTCACGGGGGAAATGAAATCAAAACCATGGGGGACGCCTTCCTCGTAGAGTTCAAAAGCGCCCTGGACGCCATGCTCTGCGCAGTCTCCGTTCAGGAGACCATGCACGACTGGAAGGTCGCCAGGGGGGGAGCGCTTTCCCTCAGGATCGGGATTCACGTGGGGGACGTGCTGGAGAGGGAGAACGACATCCTCGGAGATGCGGTCAACATAGCCTCCCGGATCGAGCCCCTCGCCGAAGCGGGGGGTGTCTGCATCTCCGGTGATGTGTACAGCCAGGTTAGGAACAAGTTCGACCTTCCCTTCATCTTCCTGGGAGAGAAGCCTCTGAAGAACGTCAGCGCCCCCGTCGCGGTGTACAAGGCCGTGATGCCCTGGGAGCGCACAGCACCCGCATCAACGGCGCCGTTCGACGGGAACAGGGTGGCCGTCCTCCCCTTCGCCAACATGAGCCCAGACCCCGGCGACGAGTACTTCGCCGACGGTATGACGGAGGAGCTCATCGACAGGCTCGCTCAGGTGAAGCAGCTCAAGGTCATAGCGAGGACGTCGGCGATGAGCTACAAGGGGGAGAAGAAGAAGGCATCACAGATCGCGAAGGAGCTCGAAGTCGGCGCTCTTGTCGAGGGGAGCGTGAGGAAGGCCGGGAACAGGGTCAGGGTCACTGTCCAGCTCATCAACGGGGGGACTGAAGAGCACCTCTGGTCTTCCCACTATGACGGGAGCCTTGAAGACATATTCGCCGTCCAGAGCGAGATAGCCGAGAAGGTGGCAGGGGAACTGAGGGTGCAACTCCTGGCCTCGGAGAAGGCGGCTATGGAGAAGCGCCCGACCACGGACGCGGAGGCCTACACTGACTATCTCCAGGGGATGCAGCTCCTAAACCAACTGGAGGAACCGTCCCTGAGGGATGCCCTCCGCCTATTCCAGCGGGCCATTGAAAGGGACCCTTCCTTCGCCAGGGCGTATGCCGGGGTGGCCGGCTGCTACGTCTGGCTCGCCAACCGGGGGTACATCGGCATCCAGGAAGCCCTCGAGAATGGGCGGGCGGCCGCCCAGAGGGCCCTGGAGCTGGACCCGGAGCTTGCGGAGGCCCACTTTCGCCTAGCCACGGTCATGTCCCTTGCCGACGACTTGGAGGGGACGATGCGCGAGCTCAGGAGGGCGGTAGAGCTCAATCCCAACCTGGCCGAGACATACGTCACCCTCGCCCGCACGTCAGCCGCCTTAGGGGACGTCGGGGAGATGGTCAGGGCCGCAGAGAAGGGGTACCAGCTCGACCCCCTGTCGCCCAGGGGGATAGATTGGCTAGGAATGGCGTACTTCTATGCGGGGAGGAGGGAGGAAGCCATGGAGCACTGGAGGAAGACGCTCCACCTGGAGCCTTACGGTACCTACCATGGGATGTTCGCCTACTATGTGAGCAAGGGAGACTACGCGGGGGCTGAGGGCGCTGTGAAGGAGCTGGAGAGGATAGGGCCGACGCTGATTCCCACGTACCTCGACAGGGGTTGCCTGGCCGCCCTGACGAGGGACGTCAAGACCGCCCACGAGATGATAACGAAGCTCGACCCCGAGAAGGGGGTGGGGGCACTCTCCTACGCCGGGTTCGTCTACCACGCCCTGGGGGACATGGACATGTTCTTCGAGTACATGTTCAAGGCGGCGGATGGCCACGTGCTCGATGCGTCGGAAATCCGGCTGAGCCCCCTCTACGACAGGGCGAGGAAAGACCCGCGCTTCGTGGAGGTATTGAGGCGTGGGGGGGTGCTGCACGAGCCCAAAGGCTGAACGCCAACGGCTCTGAAATCGGCGGAGGACGGACCAACGAGGCACGATTGCACACGGGACCCCGTCGGGCCGGGGGACGCAGTCCAAGGCTGCTCTGAGCCGAGACGAGGCAGATCAGGGGTTGGCTCACCATGGCTTTCATCGAGCCTGGGGTGGCCTCCGCCAAGTCAGGTTCCCTAGGTCAGTCGATATCTCGTGAGGAATCTGGGCCATGGCTTGATCACGTCATCGAGGTCCGAGTGGGACCGGTTCGTGCAGACGGCTGACTTGCTTGTCCACCAGCCTCTCGACAGGGTTGAGATTGGGCGCCTTTTTCGGGAGGAGCTTCACCCTCAAGACTGAACGACGTTCCCGGATTAACTTCTTCACGTTCTTGGTCTTGTGGCAGGGAGCGTGGTCTGCGAAGATGATGATCCTCTTCACGCGCTGTAGGAGGTTGGACGGGCGGAGTTTGTACTCCATGCTCCTCTTAGCCTGGGTGTTGAAAACTAGCCCGTCCCTCCTGAAGAGCCCGCGAGGCGGGGTGGACCGGTTTTCCTTATTACCGGAAACTCAGGCATTTTATACAATTCGGCACCGTTATGGCGACGAAGATGAAAACACGTACTGTCAAAGCGACACTCTTTCTGTCCATTCTCTTCTTCGCTGGATTCATCGGTCCCCTCTCAGCCCTATCGACCGGGGTCAGCGCCCAGAGCGCACCCCTGCTGGTCTATGTCAGCGCGTCTGGCAGCGACACGACGGGGACCGGTTCCCTGGCGAGCCCATACGCTACCATCTCGCACGCAGTCTCCTCTGCTGCCGCGGGCACCACGATTGTCATCGAGCCCGGGACATACAACGAGATGGTGAACATATCCAAGCGCCTCACCCTCGAGTCAGCCAGTTCACAGCCCTCTGACACCGTGGTCAATGCGTTCGGTCGGACCTACGGCATCGAGGTCATAGGCCAGGCCGCCAGCGGCACCGTGATCGAAGGGCTCACCGTATCCCATGCCAACAATCACGGCATTTTCGTCCAAGATTCGTCCATGGTCACAATCGAATACAATGTGGTCTCGAACAACGGCCTCAGTCCCTCCGCCTGTCCCGCGCCTCCGGCCGTCCCAACGTCACCCTGCATACAGGAGAACAAAGCCATCGAACTTACCGGAACCTCCGACTCCACGGTCGCGGCCAACACCGTCGTGAACAATGTTGCCGACGGGGGGATCGGGGTAGCCGACGACGGGCCCATCAACCCCGGCGGCCTTGGCAGCGGGACGCCGAACCCAAGCATCGGAAACATCGTCAGCGGCAACACGGTGATCGGCAACGCGGGCGGGTGCGGCATAGTGGTGGCTGCATACAATCCAGGAGAGGGCGTAATCAACAACGTCGTGAGCAGCAACTACGTCGTCAACGGCCTCCCAGGAGGTATAGTGGTCGCCGCGGACGTGCCCCATACTTCTGCCATCAACAACAGCGTTGTCGACAACACTGTCCTCAACAACCTGATACCGGGGGTGGTAGTCCACAGCAACACTCCGGGCGACCTAGTCTCAGGGACAAACGTCATTGGGAACATCATCAGCGGGAACGCGGGCTTCGGCCCTCAGACCACGGGCATAATGCTGATCGGCGCCATAAACGGCTCCGCCATAGTGACTGACACGACCATCCCAGGGAACGTCCTGCACAACGAGCACTTCGGAATCCTGGCAGAGAACGCGACCGGCACGTCGGTCTCTTCCGACAACGCCTTCGACCACACGGTCAGCGTCCCAGTGGTCGGCGCGACGATCTCGCAACTATCCCTCTCCTCACTCAGCGGCGGGCTGAGCAGTCTCACAAGCACAGTCAGTTCCATCGACTCGACCGTCAGCAGCGTAAACGGACAGGTCGCAACGCTGAGCGACGTGTCGTACGCGGCGCTGGTAGTCGCCGTAGTGCTGGGCCTTGTAGCCATCGCCCTCTCGGTGAGGAAGCGTGGCTAGGGCCCTCCCAATCCTTTTTCCCCTTTCGTCTTCTAGTTTCCACACGGGGGCCACATCCATGGCCGCAGACGGGGTCCAACGGGAACCTGATGAAGGAGGTCTCCCTTCTAAGGAGGCTTGGGGTTGAAACGCTCCGAATACACAAACGTCAAAATCCGCCGGGATCTAGCCGGGAAGTTAGACGAGGTCGTACGAAAGCTAGGCTATAGCAGCAGGGATGAGGTGGCCGAAGACGCCATCAGGCGGTTCGTCGACGCCCTGGCAGCCTAGGGACGGTGAGGTTCCAGTGGCCTCCCCTGAGCGAGCTTTCCGCTTCCGGAGAACCGGGCCACACCCGGGTCGCGGGGGAGGGCGCCCTGTCAATCGGGGGAAGGAGGCTACTTGAGTCCCTTCGTAATCGCCATCGTCGCATGGTTCCACATCTTCTTCGCCGTCCTGTGGATAGGCTCGGCGGTCCTGTTCTTCGCGGTCCTGGGCCCTGCCGTCTCTGCCCTCTCTCCTCAGACCAGAGCGGAGTTCATGGCGCGCTTCCTCCCGAGGATGGAACGGTTCCTCAACTTCGTGGTGCCGCTGCTCCTTGTCTCTGGGGCGGCCCTTTTCGTAGCCATGACCTGGGGGGACGCGCCAGTACTGGACACTTGGAGCCTGTCAGTTGCCCTAGGGGGATCCCTGGGCCTTGCGACCTACGTATTCGCGCTCATGACCCTGGTCCCCGCAGGTAGGCGGCTCTCGGCGCTGATCCAGGGCGGAGGGGCCCAGGATGAGCTCGCGAGCGCGCAGAGGTCACTCGGCCGTTCATCCATGATCGAGCTCGTGCTCATGCTCCTGACGCTCACGGCAATGGTGTCCGCTGGCTTCCTCTAGGAAAACTGTCACCAGACGAGGGCTAGGGCTTCTCGGGTGTTCTTCGGGGGCGACGCTTCGAGCTTCGCCCTGACGGAGGCAACCTGCCTGGCGTAGCCGTCGGCACCCATGCCCTCGAATTGCCTCTTCGCCCTCGCGAGGTGCCTCCTGGCCACACAGCGCCCAACCCGAACTTGTTCGGGTATTGGGAAATATAACGGCCTTTCCTCCTTCTCAACGTGAGCAGGAAGGGGAAGCAGAACCGGAGTCACGCCGCTGCGAAGGCGGATGCGCCCGAGTGGGACGTGAAAGTGAGCAGGCGCGGATTTGTGAAAGCCAGCCTGGCGGCGGGTGTAATCGTCGGAGGGTCTGTCTTGGCGCTGGACAGCAAGGACGGACGCCAAGCGTTGCAGATCGCCCAGACCACCCAGACCGCGACCACGACAGACCCCTTCGCTCCGCAGGCCATCACCCTGAACGTCAACGGGGTGGACTACCCGGTGACCGTCGAGCCGAGGGACATGCTGGTCAACGTCATAAGGGACAGCATCGGTCTGATCGGGACGAAGAGGCCGTGCAACCGGATGGAGTGCGGCGGCTGCACAGTCCTGATCGATGACGCCCCCTACAACGCCTGCCAGTACATCGCACTAAGGGCTGTGGGCAAACAGATCCTGACCACCGAAGCGGGGGTGCAGAGCACCGCCAGTGGCGCGCCCGCCGCAGACCCGGTGGTCGCGGCGCTCCAAAGCGCCTTCGTGGAGAACGACGGGGGCCAGTGCGGCTTCTGCAGCCCGGGCGAGATAATGTCTGCCGCTGCCCTCCTGAAGCAGAACCCCAATCCCACAGTGGACGAGATAAAGGCCGCCCAGGCGGGCAACCTCTGCCGCTGCGGCAACTACCTCAAGATAATCGAATCCATCCAGACCGCAGCCACGAACCTAGGAGGCGCGTGATAGGCGATGTCTCAGTCGGGGCTCATCGGCAACCAGAACGTGGTCAACAGGGACCTGCTGGCCAGAATAACGGGCCAGAGGCGCTACCCCTCGGACATCAGCACCGCCGACATCGGGGCGAGCAACATGGTCTACATGGGGCTGGTCATCTCTCCCTACCCCAGCGCCAAGGTCACGAAGCTGGACGTCAGCAAGGCTCAGGCGGCCGGCTATGTCACCATCACCAGCAGCGACCTGGCGGCCTATGACTACTACGCAGGGGGGCGCTCCTGGCTCCCGGTGACCAGCGACGCCGTGATTTACGCGGGCCAGCCCGTTGCGGCCGTGGGCGCTCCTTCTCCCAACGAGGTGGAGGACGCCGTGAACCTGGTGGACGTGGAGTATCAGCCGCAGCCCTACGTCTTCGACGTCGAGGCGGCGCTGCAGCCGGGCGCTCCTCAGATTTGGGAGGGAGGGAATTCGCTCCTGCCCGCGCCGCAGCACATCTCCTTCGGGGACGTCAGCGCTGGCTTCTCCCAGTCCGACGTGGTCGTGGAGGCCACGCTGGAGTCAGGCTACCATCAGCACTTCGACCTGGAGCCTGTCAACACCACCGCCTACTGGAACGACGGGACTCTGTACGTGTGGAAGAAATCTAACTACGTCTTCGGTGACCAGTCGAACCTGGCGTCCTACTTCGGGCTGCCCCTGTCGGACGTGGTCGTCAGGGAGGGGCTGGGGGGGACCACCAACAGCGCCGCAGGCAGCATGTTCGGGAACAGCACAGGAGGGGACTACGACATCCTGGCGGCGGTGATGGCGAGGAAGGTCGGCGCCCCGGTGAAGTACGTGGCCAGGCGGATTGACAACGCCCTGAACTCCACGGCCCGGTTCCCGATCAGGGGCTACACGAAGTTCGGAGCCACCAGCGCGGGGACGCTCACGGCCATGCAGGTGACCCTCTACTTCGACTTCGGCGCCCGCGGCGGCGCGTTCATAGACGGCACCGACGACTTCTACAACGCCTACGCGGTGCCTAACTTCCAGTTGGACGCCTACGCCACGAACACCAACTCCTACGGAGTCGGGGCACCCATGAGGGACGTGGGCGAGAGCCAGTGCCACTTCATCATGGAGACCACCATCGACATGCTGGCCGAGAAGCTTGGCATCGACCCCGCCACCTTCAGGCTGAACAACATGCGCACCAGCGCGAACGCCGTCGACCCGGTGGCCAATACTCCCTACGCCGAGCTTGCCGAGCCCGAGACATTCAACCAGTGCCTGACGGCCTTCGGCTGGTCGTCGATGTGGAAAGGCTGGGGGGTCCCCAGCTCAGTGAACGGATCCAAGAGGAGGGGGGTGGGCATCGCTTACATGAGCGACAACAAGGGCTCCACAATCCCGCCTTCCACGGCGCAGATACAGGTCAATCCCGACGGGTCCGTGGAGCTGTACGACGGCCAAGTGGACCAGGGTGCAGGGACCACGACCACCATCCCCATCATGGGGGCGGCGGCGCTGGGCCTGACTTCGCTGGACAACGTCACCTACTACTCCGGCGACACCTCCATCAACACAGACTCCATGGGGACCTTCGGGAGCGAGGGGACCAGGAACGGCGGGGACGGGATGATAGCTGCGGCCGGGGAGCTCGGGAAGCAGTGGTTCCCCATCGTGGCAGCCAAGCTGGCCGCGGGGACCCAGGCATCGAACCTGGCCTTCGGCAACGACACCATATACGACACCACCAATCCCAGCAACTCCATGGCGTTCAAGGACGCGGCGGCCCTGCTCAGCCAGCCGCTCAAGGTCTACGGAAACGCCACCGGCTTCGTCCTCGCGGGGTACGCGAAGGCGCACCGCGTGACCGGCCCCAAGATCGTAGAGGTGGAGGTGGATGTGGACACAGCGGACGTCAGAGTGGTGAGCTCGGTCAGCGGGCTCGACATGGGCAGGATAATATGGTACAAGGGCGCCCGCGCCCAGAACGAGGGGGGGTTCGTCGGTCTCGGCATCGGGGCCGGGCTCTACGAGGAGACCATCCACGACACGTCCAGCGGCCTGCCATGGTCCGGCGGCTATCTCAACCCGAACTACAACGACAACAAGGTCCCCACCATAATGGAGGCCCCAGACTCGCACACGCCTGTCCTGGTGGAGTCGGTTCAGGACCCCACGGGCCCGTTCGGGGCCAAGGGGATCGGGGAGCCTTCGATCACCGCTGCAGGGGCGGCCATAGCCAACGCCATCAGCAACGCGCTGGGCGGATACAGGTTCTCCAGCCTTCCCATAAGGCGCGAGGACCTGGTCGCCGCCATCCAGTGGATGCAGTCCCAGGGGACGTCGTGAGGGGTGGATTGAGATGAGCACATCCGAAGTTCCGAAGTTCGGGTACCTGCAGGCGAGCTCCGTCGGCGACGCGGTCTCCCTGCTGACCAAGTACGGCGACCAGGCGAAGGTGATCGGCGGCGCCACGGACGTGTTGACCCAGATGAAGAACGGGATAACGGCGCTCACCCCGCAGTACGTCGTCGACATATCCAGCCTCGGGCTGGACTACGTCCGCTACTCCGACAGCGACGGGCTGAGGATAGGCGCCACCACGTCCTTGACCACCGTGTCCGCGGACCCGAACGTGACCTCGGTGTTCGCCGCGCTGGCCCAGGCGGCCGGCCTTGTGGGGAGCCCCCAGATCAGGAACCAGGCGACCATCGCCGGCGACGTCCTGCAGGAGACATGGTGCTGGTACCTGCGGAACAGCTACCCGGGGTGCTGGCGCAACGGCGGGAACCTCTGCTACGCGGCCCTGGGCGGGGACAACCGCTACTACCACAGCATCTTCGGCGGGAACCTCTGCTACGCGGTCCATTCCGGGGACGTGGCGCCGGCCCTCTTCGCGCTGGGCGCAGAGGCGACTGTCTCCGGCCCCATGGGGCAGAGGACCGTGACCATGGATCAGCTGTTGCCAGGCGTCAGCATCGTGGACGGGCGCGTCAAAGAGAACAGCCTGGCATACAACGACGTACTGACGGAGTTCCACATACCGGCTCCCGCCTCAGGGACGAAGTCCGCGTTCTACAAAGTGAGGGACCGCGGCGCCTTCGACTTCGCCCTCGCCAGCGCCGCAGTCAGCGCGGAGTTCAGCGGGAGCGCCCTCTCGTCGGTCCGGCTCGTGCTGGGGGCGGTGGCGAACAAACCTCTCCGTGCGACGTCGGCTGAGGGGTATCTCACCGGAAAGACTCTGTCGGAAAGCGTCATATCGCAGGCGGCAGACGACGCCCTTTCAGGCGCGACCCCCCTGACCGAGGGGACCGGCAACTCATTCAGGGTCCTCCTGGCCAAGGGCGCGGTCAAGTACGCCCTCCGCGGCATCTCCTCCTGAGATCGGGTGGGCGCCCTCCGTGAGTCCTTCGACCGTCGCCGAGCAGCCCGCCGACCTGTCGTTCGAGGAGATTGCGGCCAAGTACGCGGGCAGGTGGGTTGCCGTGACCGTCACCGAGCGCGACGAAAGCCTCCAGCCCACCAGAGGGACAGTCGTGGCCGACGAGGTCGACCGCTATAGGCTGAGAAGGAAGCTGTCGAATTACCCCGACATCTGCATCTTCTTCGCTGGTGACTCTCCTTTCCACCTGATGTTGTGATCCAGCGGAGCTTCCAGGAGCTTCCCACCGTCTTCGCGCGCCTGAAGGGGCGCAACGGCGTAGCGCGCGAGTACAAGGCCGTCATCGTCCCCACGACGGATTACTGCGTCGTCCCCATGGTGGACGCCTTCGCCCTGGGCTATCCCGAGGCTGCGGGCGCGGACGCCAGGGCCCTGAGCCCCAACCCCGTCCACTTCGCGACCTACAGCGGGTACGGCCGAGGCCTCCCGGTCAAGATGGCCGAGGTGGAGATCGGGGGCACGTCGTTCAAGGACGTCGACTTCATCGCCTTCGACGTCCTGCAGGCGGCCGGCTTCGACGTGGTGCTGGGCAGGAGCCTGCTCAAGGGCCTGACGCTGGAGATAGACTACGGGTCGCACCGGTTGAGCCTCCGGAAGGCCTCAGGTGGTATGCGATGAAGCTGACGCTAAGGGACTCCATGACGTTCTTCAGCCGGGTCAAGGGCCGCAACGGCGTAGTCAGGGAGCTGGCCTCGATACTCGACTTCAACTCGGAGTACTGCATGATCCTCTCCAGGGACGCCCTCGCCCTGGGGTACAACGAGGCAGGCATCCGCTCCAAGCAGTGGCAGAAGGTGCATCCGGAGATGGCGCGCTACGTCCTGGACTTCCGGGGCATCGAGAGAGGCGTGCTGCTGACCTTGAACGAGGTTTCGCTCGGTACGATGGTCGCCGAGGACGTGGAGACCGTGCTGGTCGACCTGGACTTGCCTAGGGCAGCTCCCTTTGACCTGGTCCTGGGTAGGTCGTTCCTGAAGCACTTCAGGTTCGAGTTCGACATCAAGAGGGGGACCCTGACCGTCGACAAGCCTAGCGCTTAGCCCGGTTCACTCGTGTAGCGGGAGACCACCTTTCCTTCCGCCCGCCGCAACACCTCATCCAAGGTCGACGGCGCCATGCCAAGGATCGCCGCAAGCTGCCTTATGCTGACCTTCCTGGGGAGGGAGAAGTAGCCCATCGCTTCGGCCAGCTTCAGCGCCTCTTCCTGGTTGAAGGTCAGCAGGTCGTTCCCCTTGAGATTCTCCACCCCCCTCACGGCGCCGGCGACGCCCCGCTCCTTGAGCCTGCGCAGCACCTTGCTGAGCGACACCCCAGACTCGAAGATCACGCGCCGGCTGTGCCTCAGCTTGACGGCGTCGGAGTAGTAACAGCCGAGGCAGAATCCTTTCATCTCGGCGACGGTCCTGCAGAATGGGGAGTTCTTGGTCACGACAAGCCCCGACGCCCTGTGGTCGTTGGTCCTTACCAGGTCTGTGAGCCTCACGTTGGGATGGGACGAGATGGCCTTCAGCATCTTGGCCACTGGCTCGCGGCTGCTTATCGCTATGAACTGGAGCATCCCCCTGGGGCCATCGGGCCTGCAGCTCACCACCCTCACGTTGATCTGGGCCCCCCTGATGGCGCTCGTCCACTCCCGCGCGTCGTCCGCCTCAAGAGCCACCTCCCTGATCATGGCCTCCGGCCCTCCCCCCGGCCGTCCGGACGAAGCGGCGCCGAGCCGCGCCTGCTAGCGGGCAATGCTCCGTTCCCTCGCCGCCCCCCCTGGCTCTCCGCCGTCGACCTTCTTGGCCTCGTGGGTCTTCTCAGACCTCTCCAGCAGCTTCACCAGGCGCAGGTGGCCCAGGCTCCCGCCCCTGCGCGCGTGCACCACCTCGGCCATTATGCTCAATCCTATCTCCTGCTGCGTGACCGCGCCTATGTCCAGGCCTACCGGGGCGTAGACCGACAGCAACTTCTCCAGAGGCGCGCCGGCCTCGATCAGCTCCTTGTAGGACGTGTTCACTCGGTTCTTGCTGCCTATCATGCCTATGAAGCGCGCCTGGGAGCCCAGGACCGCCTGAAGGGCTTCGATGTCGTACCTGTGCTCCGTGAGTATCAGGATGTTGTCATAGGGGGTGAAGACCATCTCCTTCAGCCTGTGCAAGACCCCCTGGGTGACCACTTCCGCATCGGGGAAGAGCTCCTTGGTGGCGAAGGGGTCCATCACCAGCACCTTGTATCCCAACATGTGGCCTATCTGGGCGCAGGCCTGAGAGATCCCTCCCGAGCCGAAGACCACCAGCCTCTCGGGGGGCTCGACCAGCTCGAGCATCATCTTCACCTTCCCGCCGCAGGACATGCCGATGCCGCTCCAGCTGCCGTCGCCAAGGTCGAACTCCTTGACCCTGGTCTGTCCGTCCTGGAACACAAACCTCGCCTCTCTGATGATGTACTTCTCGACGCAGCCACCTCCGACGGTCCCCCAGACGGGCCCCACTTCGGGGATGGCCATCTTGGTCCCCTGCCCTCTTGGGACCGACCCGTCGGCTTCCAAGACCGAAGCGACCGTGACCCTGATCCCTCGGCCCGTCTTTTCGCTGACAAAGCTGTAGAAGTCCTGCGTCTATCAGTCAACCTCCACGTATCAGTCCCACCTGGTCCCGCAGGGGCCGACGGCTGGGAGAGGCTTTTCGCTCGCTTTCTCGGGTGACTTCCTGACAAAGATGTGGAACTCCCGACCGGCGGCATAGGACCGGGGCACCTCCTGTCCGTGGTTCCAGCAGTAGCGCAGGACGTTCTGCTTCGAGCCGTCATCGTCCACTATCACCTCGAACATGTCCCCAATGCTCCCCTTGGCCAGCGCGCCCTTGGTCATGAATATCGGCTTGGGGCAGAGCTGACCCCTGCAGTCGACCACGGAGGCCCCCTCCTCCGTTCTGCCCATGGGGGCTCCGCTGCCTAGAGTCACTGGCCGCTGGTGATCGTTCGCCTCCATTTGAGTCCTGACCCGAACAGGTTAGCCTCCAAAGGGGACGCGCTGGTCAGGAGTCCAGCCCGTCGGCAACCGCCGCCCCCAGGCGGTCGACGATTTCGAAGACCCTGGTGGCCGGCGTGGGATGGCAGAGCTCGCCGGCGACGCGGTTCGCCTTCAGGGCCACCAGGCTGGCCCTGACTGGGTTGATCCCACCGGCGATCAGGGCCGAGACCGCCCCGGTCACCGTGTCTCCGGTCCCGCCTATGGCCTCCAGCACGGGCACGTCAGGCTCCGAGATCCGGTGAATCACCCTGCCATCTTCCGCGACGTAGTCGACGGGCCCCTTCACTGCAAGGTACCTGGGGGCGTTGTTCGCCGCGTGGGCTTCCGCTATCAGCCGGGGCACCTCCATGGTGTCGACCTCGAAGAGGGAGGCTTTCACATACGCCGGGTGGCCTGCGTCCGGGTCGGCCAAGAATGCCATCTCGCCGGCGTCTGGGGTGAAGAGGTCGAACTTGGTGCAGAGACCGGTGGCCTTGGCTATCAACAGGGCGCCAGCGTCCGCTATCAGGAACGGCCTCTTCTCCCAATAGTCGGCCATCTCGACGAAATCCAGGAACTCGGTCCTTAGGGGCAGGACGTAGTGCAAGGTCACCACCGACGCCCCGATGCCCCCAGCTTCCTCGGTCAGGAACCGGTAGACCTTCCTCGAACCCGCCCCGTCCCCCAGGTCCCCTGACACGACTGCCATGGGCGGCTCTTCCCCGATGGCCTCGGCCACCACCGCGGCGGCAGCCATCATCGCCGTAGCCCCGATGGAAAGCGCCTCCTCTGGGATGCTCCGCTCCCCGATGTGCATGGACCCGCGGCCGTACTTCACGGGCCCGACCATGATGTCCCCGTCCGCCGTGGGGAGCGTCCCCGAGAGCATGAGCAAACGGTTACCGCTTCCTCTGTCTCAACGCTATCTCGTAGGCCTTCTGCAGGGTGTAGGCGCAGAGTGTGAACCCCACTTGGGCAGGGGGGGTCGCGTCCTCGAGCCTTGCCCCGACCAGCTTGGCCGCCAGCAGCGGGATGTCCGGGCATCCGCCCCCCGAGACGTTGGAGATGACTCCGTCCGACTTCCTGAAGGTGAGCTTCATGTTGCCTACCCTAACCATGGCGTAGTCGCCGTAGTCCACCGTCTTCACCAGCTTGCTGATCTGGAGCTCGCGCATACCCCCTTCGAACTTGAAGATCACATCCATCACTGATATGCCGTGCTCCTTCAGCACCTTCTCGGCTGCCGCCGTGTCGGCGCTGGGGACTGAGATGGCGAGGTCGCAGCCCGTCCTGACCTGAGGCGGCGGGGAGCCGGAGCTCGTGTGGAACCCTGATCCCATCAGGATGTCCTCGGCCCTCATCCCATCCCTGAAGTGCTCGAAGATCAGCACTGACCTGCTCTCTGAGCCTTCTTTCGCTTCCGCCATCTGTGGCTCCTCCAATCCTCCCGGTTCGGCGCGCAGCCGTCGCCCCGATTATTATCCGCTGCGATGCGCGTCCGGCCTGACTGGGCCTAGGTCGAAGGCTCTGGCACGAAAGGCGCAAACTCTGGGACCCGCCCCCCGAGGTGGACCGCCAGAGAGGAAACCGCTCCGCAGCGCTTAAACACTTTGCCCCTGGGGCAGGGTCGCAGCCTTTGACCTACTTTGGCATCATCCTGACTGGGTCCCCCTACCAGACCCAGAGGTGGGAGACGGCTTGCCTCATAGCCGAGGGAGCCCTGGACAGGTCTGACAAGGTGAGCTTCTTCCTCTTCATGGATGGAGTGTACAACGCCCTGGCCGCCCAGCGATTCCCCGCAATGGAGGAACTCCCCAAGGACCGCTTTGCTTCAATGATTGAGCGGGGGGCGGAAGTCTTCGCCTGCGAAGTCTGTACCAACAACAGGGGCCTGGAGGAGGGCGCCGGCTACCTGAAGGGGGTCAAGGTGGCCGGGGCTGCCTTCGTTTCGGAGATGGTGGCGAAGTGCGACAGGGTCCTGACCCTATGAGCGGAGGTCCATGGGCGTGACCGTGTACCTTGTCGACGAGCCTGCCGTCGGAGTGGCGAAACTCTACGCATCGCAGGATCCTACGGCCCGGGTCTTTCTCTTGCAGGACGCGGTCTATGCGGCCCTGGGAGGAGAGGTCAAGGGGATGGTGTACGTCCTGAGGGAAGATCTGGTCCGGAGAGGCCTCGAGGCCAGGGTCCCCGCCGGGGTGCGCGTGGTCGGATATCCAGACCTTGTCAGTCTGATGGAGGAGGAGAAGGTCGTCAATCTGCTCTGAGGCTTCAAGATGAAGAAAAAGGTCTTCGTCTGCTTCCTGAAGTCTCCCGTGGGGACGGGGTACTACATCGAAGGGATCAGAGCCTCCCTCGGTATCTTGAGCGGAGACGAAGAGCACGAGGTCTACGTGGCGTTCATGGGGAAGGGCGTAAGGTCGGCCCTGAAGGGGGTCGACCGCGCCTACTCCGCCCGCATGCTGGGGTCCCTGACAGAAATGGTCGTGGGCGGCGCCTTGCATGTGGAACGCGAATCCCTTGCCGAGGAAGGTTTCATGGAGTCCGACTTGGACCAGGGCTTCTCGGTTGCTCCTCGCGAGGAGATCTGGAAGATGATGTCGGCCGCGGACGTCACCCTCAGTTTCTAGGTCGCCTGTGGCTGCCCGAGGTCTCCGCTCTGCCTCCGGGAGAGACCTCTGCGAGACGGGCCAAGTCCCCGGGGGTGTCCATGTCGAGGACCGCCGCCAGCGACGTCTCCACGGTGACCACTTCTGCCGAATGGCGCGCCACCACTGCCTTCAGCCCCCTCGTGGGCTCAGCGATGCCCGCCAGTTCGCCGAAGAGGGACCTGTCGAAGAGTATCGGGTGCCCCTGCCTCCCTTCGTAGCCCGCGTTCACTATCGGAGCCCGGGTCCTGTCGTACTCGTCGATCACCGCGTCTATGATGCTACGCTCCATGAGCACCATGTCCCCGGGGAGGATCATGACCGCGTCGGCGCGGCCGCTGACCCTCGAGACGCCTTTCCTGACGGAGGAGCTCTGTCCCGACTCGAACTCTTCGTTATAGACCATTTCGCAGGCGTACCCCTGGAGCTTCGAGCGCATCGCCTCAAAGGCATGGCCGACCACCACTATGACCTGCCTCGCCTTGGAGCCGAGCGACTCCGAGACCACCTTCTCTATCAGGGAGGTCTTCCCCATTGGTTCGAGCATCTTGTTCCTTCCGAACCTGGTGGAGCGCCCCGCGGCGAGGACGACGATCGATGCGAAGCACCGCTCCCCCCCGGGGATGGCCCCCGCTCGCGTGAGCTTCGCCGAAGAGCCCTGGGGCGCCTGGATGTCCATGGCCCGTGGTCCGGAGGGAGGTTCTTATCTCCGTCGGATGTCGTGCGCCATCCTCACGACTCGAGCAGTGTTCCCTGAAGGGAGCCCGAACACATTCGGGCAATTCGAAATATAGAGCAGCATGGAGCATGCAGAAGCGGATGTCTGCCCTCTTCCAGCTGCCTCTGGACTACGCCGTCTGGATACTGGTGCTCTTCGGAGCGTTCTTCGCCATCCATTGGCTGAGGCGATCGTTCAGGGAGCCAGTCCGACAGAAACCCACGACGGCCGTGGAGGTGCCGGGGGAGAACGTGAAGGCCTTCGGCACGGTGCAGAGGCTCTTCCATTGGTCCCTCTTCGTGGTGTTGGGGCTCGTCGCATTCACCGGCATAGACATCTTCGCTCCTGGCGTCCTAGGCTGGTTCCTCGCCCCCTTCGGCATATCCAGCGTCGCAGACAGCCTGTTCTGGCACACCACCCTCCTCTGGGTGCTGCTTGGAATGGTGGTAATTCACGTTGCCTGGGACCTGGCCGTGGCCCGGGGCTGGCACAACATATGGCCCGGGCGAAGGGACTTCAGCGACACGGGAGTGCGCCTGAAGAATTTCTTCGGCGCCACGAAGGAGTACCCACGGTCCCCGAAGTACGATCCTTTCATGAAGGTCTTCCACTGGGGGACTGCGCTCTCGTTCGTCGTTCTGGGCATTTCCGGCATCTATCTCTGGAACCCCTACGGGCTCCTCCCAGCCGTCGCCCCAGGTTTCATGAACACCCTCAGGCTGTTCCACGACGTCTTCGCGTTCCTGTTCGTGGGGCTGATACTGGGTCACATCTACTTCGCAGTACTGCCGGTGAACTGGCCCATCCTTCGTTCCATGGCCACCGGGACCCTCTCGAAGGAGGAGTACGAGAGCGAGTTTGACGCCGACAGGTGGCCCGTGGCCAACCTGAAGCCTACCCTCGGGGCGCCCATGCCAGCAGCGGCGCTACGGCGGGAGGAGGTCGAGCGGCCATGACCCAGCCTCGAGGAGGGCTCCTGTCGCCGAAGTCCAGGGTGAGCCTCGGCCTTGTCGGAGGCTTGGCCGGGTGCATCGTCATGGGGTTCAGCTTCGTGGCGCTCAGCGCCCTCGGCATCATGCAATTCGCTTGGCTACCAGCCGTCGGTGGTCTCTTCGGCGGTTCAGGTTTCGCCGCCGGGGCGGCGCTCTATGGCCTCGGGGAGTGGGTCGCCATGGGGATGGCGTGGGGCCTGATTTTCGCCTTCGGCTTCACGACATACTCTGTCACGAAGGGCATGAGCGTCGCAGGCCTGGCGTTCCTGGTGATGGCCGCGGCATTCGCTCTGGTGAGCACCCCTGCGCTGAACGGGACGCTCCTGTCACTGTCCCTGTCAGGCGCGCTGTTGGCTCTGGCCGCACTGGCCATAGGCTACGCCTGTTGGGGCGCCACCCTGGGATACATCGGAAAGAGATACGCCGAGTGACGGGCCTCGGGCCAGGCAATGCTTCGAGGGAGATGCCCCAGCGGGGGCCCACTCGTATCGGGCAACATCGTGGTCGGTCTCGCCTAGATCGCGGGAGCGGGACCCTTTCGCTCGAAAAGACAGCAAGGGAAGCGGCGAAGCGATCGATGGCCGTCAACAGTTCGCCAGTATGGATCTTCTGCGAAAGCGGGCGAGAACCAGAGGCGCGGTACCGATATAGAGATATCTAGAGTTACTATAGACCAAGCTGAAATATCGACCGGACGCTGTGCCCCCTGTGAGCGCCGGGAGTCTCAAGACTCAGATCACGGGCCTGAACTCCATGCCCATCACCCGCACCGGGAGGGTGGTCACAATCATTCTGACCGCGGTCCTGTTCGCGGCCGCCAAGGGGATCACGGGCTACATTCCCAGCCCCTGGGGGGTGGGCCAGCTTTTCATCGCCTCCTTCGTCCCGATCTTCTTCGCCGCCGTGGGGGACACCATGTCGGCGGCCGTGGGCGCGGCCATGGGGAGCTTCCTGGGGGACATGATCTTCCTCCTCCCGGTAGGGGCGACCAACCCTCCGCTGGCGCTGGCCACCGGGGTGCCGGCCAACTTCGTCGCCACCCTCCTCTTCGGGTACATCGTCAAGAGGTACAGGTCATGGCCGATGTTCATCACCGCGACGGTCGCGACCCTGACCCTGGGGAACTTCATGGCCGCCGGCCTGATAGCGGCCATCGGGCCCTACATCTTCGCGCCCCTCTCCGGCCTGACCGGCAAGATACTTTTCACGGTGGGACTGACCGCTTTCTGGGACACGACGTCGATTCCCGCCGTGGTCATCGTAGTCCCCCTCCTGATGAGGGCGGTCCGCCCCATCGCAGGAAGGTCGACGGTGATCAGGGACTATCCGTCCTGGTCGGGGTCCGAGGCGAGGAAGGTCGCTCCGATCTCGGTCATCTATGCCGTGCTCTTCCTCGCGGTCGGGGCGGTGTTCTTCTTCGCACCGTGGGGGGGATCGGTTACTGATATCACCCCGATAAAGACAATGATCTTCATCGTGGCGGCGATCCTCGCTGTGATTGCCCCTCTCTCCGGGCGGCTCGCGGGGACGAATCGGCTCAATGCAACCAAGCGGTCCTAGGGCGGCGGCCGCCTTCGCCCCCTCGGCGATAACGAACTTCTTCGAGATAAGCTACGCCCCTTCGGACGGAGCCTCGGGCGCGACCGGGGGAGGGTATGTCCTGTCCAGGGGGACGACTTCCAGGGCCGAGCTTGCAGGGGGGAAGCCAGGGGTCTCAACCGTCGTGAACATGGACGCCGGCTACGACGCTCGCACCACGAAGCGGGCGGTGTCTCTACTCCTCGCCGGCGAAGGGCGGAGCGAGGCGTCGGTCAACCTCGAACAGGTGGTGGACACTCCCATCGGGGCCGGGTTCGGGGCGAGCGCGGCCGCCGCGACGTCTGCGGTCTACGCCGTGGCTGCCGCGGCAGGGATCGAGAAGCCGAAGCGGGAGCTCGCCCTCTGCGCCTACAGGGCCGAGGTGATGGAGCAGACGGGGCTGGGGACGGTCTCGGTGGTCTACGACTCCGCGGGGGCGGGGGCCATCACCGTTCCGGGGGAGCCGGGGGCGTCCCGCTTCGTCGCCGTGGATGTCCCCCAGGGGACAAAGATAGTTACAGCGTACATCGCGCCTTTCGACAAGAAGGACGCCCTCTACTCCAAGCCGGTGAGCGAGAGGATAAACTCCCTCGGCCACACGGCGCTGCAGGCGTTCCTGGCCGACCCGACCCTCGACACGCTGGCCACGGAGGGGGAGCGGTTCTCGAGGGGCCTCGGCCTCGAGTCCCAAGAGGTGAAGAAGCTCGTGAGCGCCGCGAAGGGGGCCGGGGCGAAGTACGCCAGCCAGAACATGATCGGCTACTCGGTCCACTGCGTCGCCGACGAAGACGCAGCGCCGGGCGTCGCCTCAGCCCTGAGGGAGTTCGGACCCGCCGTGCGGGTTGACGTCTTCGAGGTAGGGTCCCGGGCTGCTGGGATCCTGCGACCTAGCCGCAGGTGACCAGGTCTTTGGTGAACCTGGTGTAGATCTCAGGCTTCCTGTCGACCCTGAGCGTGTCCTCTATCCTGATCCCGTACTTCCCGACGAAGTAGACCCCAGGCTCGTCTGTGATGACATCGTTCCTCCCCAGCTTCACGGCGCTGCCGTGGAAGATCCCCGGGAGCTCGTGTATGTCGATCCCGACGCCATGCCCCACGCTGTGGTTCAGGTACCTGTCCACGCCGTGCTTGCGGAGGACCCCGAGGGCCGCGTCGTGGACCGAGCCGCAGGAGACCCCATCGGTGACCGCGTCTATGGCGGCCTGCTGGGCGTCCTTCACGGCCGCGTAGCGCTTCTTCATCTCTGACGTGACGGTCCCGACGGCGAAGGTCCTGGTCTCGTCCGAGTTGTATCCCTCGTACCTGAAGAAGAGGTCGGCCACGACGAAGTCGCCGCTCTTCACCCTCCTCCCAGAGAGCTCCGAGTGGCCGTAGGCGCCGTGGGGACCCGACGCGATTATGATCGGGCCGAGGGAGGAGTCAGAGTTGGAGGGCGTGAGCCCCTCCTCGAGGGCCGCCTTCATCACCTCGGCCGCGAGCTCCCACTCCGTCCTCCCGGGCTTTAGGGCGCGCTCGAGGGCCTCGTATGTCTTGTCGGTCTTGGCGCAGGCCTTCCGTATCCGCTCCAGCTCCAGCTTGTCCTTGAACCTCCTCGCCTCCAGGAAGAGCCCGGGGTTCGGCTCCAACTTCTTCGACTTCAGCCCCTCCCTGTCGACAACGGCCCTCCCTCCGCCGAGCTGCTTCTCGATCTCCTTGCCGACGTCCTTCCACTTCCTCACGACCACGACCTCTGCCTCCTTGGCGACCTCCCCCGCCCTGTCAGCCTCCAGGGGGGACGTCACGACAACCGTCTTGTCCGGCCGGACCACGGCCGCGCCCCCGCCGAAGAAGTCGGTGAGATAGAACAGGTTGGGCGCGGTGTACGCTGCCACCTGCTTCCCCTTGGCGAGCGAGAGGAGCTTCTTGCGTCTCTGGGAGAATACCGTCAACCCTTGCGGCCGGGGCCCTGCGTTATTACTACCTTGCCATGGGCTCGGGTCGCCCGCTGCGAAAGGCCCGAATAGGGCGTCGGATGGCTGCCGGGGCCGTAATCTCGCTTCTGGGGCGAAAACAATCCCAAACAGCCCCATCCTGGCCGCCTCCTCTTTTAGTGGGTGCTGGCTCTGAAAAATCGCCCTCCCGCCCCGGTGGACGGATGATTTATGACGACAAATCTGGCTCCGATTCCCTTATATCCCTTGTCAAACCTGTCCTACAGACGGGGCTAATCTTCCTGTGACGTATATTCGGAGGCTGGAGATGCGCGGCTTCAAGTCTTCGGGCCCTCGGACCGTGGTGGTGAACTTCGAGCGAGGGTTCACCGTCATCACCGGCCCCAACGGGAGCGGCAAGTCGAACCTCGCCGACGCCATCGCGTTCACCATCGGGGAGAACTCGCCGAAGGCGCTGAGGGCGGCCAACGGCAGGCTGTCGGGCCTCATCTACGACCCAAGGAAGGAGGACTCGTCCGGGAGCGGCAAGCCCAGCGCGTGCAGGGTGACACTCCAGTTCGAGAACTCCGACAGGGCGATACCGATAGACTCCGACCTCGTGACGCTCACCAGGGAGCTCAGGGAGGACGGAGAGAACACCTACTTCCTCAACGGGAGGAAGAGCACCAGGAGCGCGCTCACCGAGATCATAGACCTGGCGGGGCTTGCCCCGGGCGGTTTCAACATAGTCGCACAGGGGGCGGCGACCCGCATGGCGGACCTGACCCCGGAGGAGAAGAGGAAGGTCATCGAGAGCGTCGTCGGGATTTCAAAGTTCGACGAGCGCAAGGCCGAGGCTCAGAGGCAGCTCAGCCAGGCGGACCAGAGGCTCGAGGTCGCCATGGCGCGCATCGGCGAGATGAAGAGCACCCTCGAGTCCCTCGACTCGCAGAGGACCGAGATGGTGAGGTACAACCTGCTAGAGTCCCAGATCAACTGGCTCAACGCGGTGATCACGTCGAAGAAGGTCGCCGACCTGAAGGCCAGGCTCGCGGGCCTCAGATCACAGGAGCAGGAGCTGACCGGGAAGCTCGGGGACCTGGGGGCGAGGATGGTCGAGCTGGAGAACCGCGTGGCCCAGGTCGAGAGCGACAAGACGAAGTTCATCGTTGAGGTCATCCAGGGCGGGGGGGCCAGCCACGTCGAGCTCCAGTTCCAGCTCGCCGGGCTCAGGAACGAGCTGGAGACCCTCGAGGCCGACTTCAAGACAGCCGAGGGGAACGTCGCCGAGCTGGAAGGGGAGACCGTCCCGCAGCTCAAGCAGGTCGTGGCGGAGAAGCAGCGGGAGTCGAACGCCGCGAGCTCAGCCGTACGGCAGCTGACGGCCGAAATCGAGAAGCTCGACGCCAAACACGCCGAGCTGGCCCAGAAGCTGAAGGAGTTCTTCCGCGCCGGGGAGGAGCTGAGGGGGACCATCGAGAAGAAGGGGAAGCTCACGGCCAAGGTGCAGTTCAAGCTCGCGGACCTTGCCCAGAAGCAGACTCAGGTGGAGCTGGCCATCAACGCGGCGAACGCGAGCCTGAGCGTGGAGAGGAAGCGCCTCGACGAGCTGAAGCTCAGGGTCGACGGCTACTCCGAGGTCCTGGGCAAGTTGGAGGCGAACACGAAGCAGCTCTTCGAGCTCCACGACTCGTCGACAAAGGAGCTCGGCGCCATCGACGAGAACCTATCGGGGGCCGAGACGACGAGGGAGAGGCTGGTGGCCTCCATACAGGGGGCGTCGAAGATCCTCGAGAAGGCTTCCGCGGAGATGTCGAAGGAGGAGGCGTTCAGGCACCTCTCCGAGAGCCTCGCCGGGGAGAGGAGCGGGCAGATGAAGCTCCAGGAGTTCTGCGACCAGGGTGGGGTCCCCGGCTACGTCGGCAGGCTGGGCCAGGTGGTGAAGTATCCGCAGCAGTACTCCAGGGCGGTGAACGCGGTGATGGGGAAGTGGCTCGGGGCCTTCGTCGTCCAGGACCTGAAGTCCATGACCCAGCTCATCAAGGCGGCGAAGTCGCTGAAGGCGAAGAGCTTCTCGGTCATTCCTCTCAGCGAGGTCGAGTCGGTCAAGGCGGCTGACGTGGAGAAGTCGGCCGGGGTGCTGGGGCCGCTTTCGGCCGTGATAAAGTGCGAGGAGGAGTTCGAGGGGCTGGTCAACTTCCTCGCCGGGGACTCGGTCCTCGTCGAGACGGAGGCGGTCGGATACATCATGGCGTCCGAGGGGATCAGGGCCGTGACCGAGGCTGGGGAGACCTTCGAGCCCGGCGGCAGGGCGTTCAGCTATGGCTACCAGGAGCTCGTGGTCAACCTGATGGAGGGCCTGGAGAACATCGAAGGGATGAGCGAGGTGGAGGACGCCGTCGGCGCCCTCAAGGGAGCCATCGAAAGGAGGAGGTCAGAGCTCAGCTCGATAGAGTCGGGGACCCGCTCGATGATGAAGGAGCGGATCAAGAAGATCGTCACGACCACCAGCCTGAAGGCGGAGGCGACCACAATCACCAGGATGGCCAAGAGGTACAGGAGCATCTTCAAGACCATGAATGCGGAATACCAGAAGCAGGCCGGCGCAGTCACACGGCTCGAAGAGAGGCTAAAGGCCAGCGTAGAACGGAAGGAGTCCGTCGCGAAGGGGATCAGCTCGCTCCAACAGGTGGTCGCCCAGGCCCAGGCCCTGGGGCTGGATGCGCACCTCGCAGACCTCGACGCCACCAAGCAGTCCGTCTCCGCCGAGATCGACGGCATCAGGAACCGGATCCAGGACCTCAACCTCACGCTCACCAGGGAGAAGGCGAACCTGGAGAACGTGCTCCTGCGCGCCCTGGAGGAGAACCAGCTGGACCTGGCCAACGCAACGGAGGACCTGCAGTCGAACAAGCAGTTCGCCAGGGAGGCGCCGCGCAAGATCAAGGAGCTCTCCGAGCAGAAGGCGGCCCTCGAGGAGCAGATCTCGAGCCTGAAGGAGTCTTCCAAGAGGAGCCAGCCTGTCCTGGACGAGTTCGACGCGAAGGCGAAGCGGCTGAAGGAAGAGAGGGACAGCGTCTCGAGGTCCGTGGCCGGGCACCAGAAGGACCTCTTCGCCATCGCCGGGCAGGTGTCGGCGTCCCAGGAGAGGATCGAGGAAGCCCTCGGGAGCCTGAGGATGCTGGGCTACGCGGAGGAGCTGGAATACTTCGAGTCCTCGGAGCCGCTGCTGGCGGACCTCCAGCAGGAGTACCAGGGGGCGGCCGGGTCTGTGAACAGGGGGGCTGACAGGCAGTACACCGAGATGTACCTGAGCTACAAGAACCTCTCCGTCAGGCACAACGACCTCGAGAACGAAAGGAATTCGATCATATCCTTCATAGAGAGCGTGGACTCTGAGAAGAAGAAGGTGTTCATGTCCGCCTTCGACAGGGTGGGGGGGGAGTTCGGGTCGATCTTCGCGAAGCTGACTGGGGGGATCGCCCAGCTCGACCTCGAGAACCCGGACGAGATCTTCACCGGAGGGATATTCATGAGGGCGGACTTCGGCAATGGGCTCCGCGAGTCGTCCCAGCACAGCGGAGGCCAGAGGGCGGTGACAGGGGTCGCGCTGATCCTGGCGATGCAGGCGGTCCAGACCCACCCGTTCTACCTCTTCGACGAGATTGACGCCCCGCTGGACGCGGTCAACTCGAGCAGCCTGGCGAAGTTCCTGAAGGAGAAGTCGTCCGAGGCCCAGATAATCGCCATCACCCTCAGGGACGTCTTCATGGCGGAGAGCGACATCACCTACGGGGTCTACTCAGCCGGGGGTACCTCGAGGGTGGTCCACTACAAGCCCGCCGAGGTGCCTAGGAGTGCCTAGCTCGGCTGTCCTGGGGCGGCCGCCCCTCAACGTGCTGATAGATCCGTCCCTGGCGAAGCGCAAGAGCCCCTGGGAGATCAACCTCACAGAGCTCCTGGACATGTTCCTGAAGGCGATCTCCCAGACCGAGTTCATCGACATGCGCGCCGCTGGGACCGCGGCCCTCTCCTCGGCCACCATCTACAGGCTCAAGGTCGAGACCTTGTTCCTCTTCGAGAGGCTGAGGATGCAGCACAGGCTGGTCGACGCCGGGGAGCCCCCGCAGATCATAGTCATGCCCTTCAGGTACGAGATCTACTCCACCAACATAGACGAGCTCTTCGACGAGCTCGGCCGCATCCTGCAGGACGTCGTAGTCAGGGAGGAGGGGGACGAGCAGAACCCCCTCGCCATCGCCGACCTCCAGCCGCCGAATTTCGACAACTACGTCGTATCTCTCCAGGTCCTCCTCTCCGAGTTCAGGAAGATACTCATAGAGAGGCTAAGGGCGACGGGGAAGGCGCACCTCTCTGAGCTCCTAAGGGGGCTCGCTCCCATCGACGCCGCGCGCGTCTTCATACTCCTCCTGTTCGCGGCCAACGACGGCGAAGTGGTGATCAGCCAGGAGGAGGCCGACGAGGACGCGCTGGTGGTGTCGGTGGGCCAGCTTGAGTAGCGACGAAGCAGCAGAGGCCCTCCCGAAGGAGATGCTCGCAAAGGTCGAGGCGGCCCTCTACGCCGCGGGGAGGCCCATATCGGTCGAGGACATCGCCCGGGTCGCGGGGACGTCGTCCGAGAGGAAGGCCGCTGCCATCGCGAGGGAGATAGCGAGGTCTGTCAACGGTGCCCTCCAGGCCGTGGAGGTGGTCGAGTACTCGGGTCCGCGGTTCGCCATGCAGCTGAAGGCAAAGTACACCCAGACAGCGAGGAAGTTCGCCACGAGGCCCCTCCTGTCCAGGGCGGCCCTCAGGACGCTCTCCTTCATCGCCTTCTTCCAGCCGATAACCTCCTCGGACCTTGTCCTCAGGCGGAGCTCGACGGTCTACCAGCACCTGAAGGAGCTGGAGGCGGTCGGGTTCATCGTCGGCGAGAGGCAGGGGAGGAGCAGGGCCTACAAGACCACGGCCAGGTTCGCCGAGTACTTCGGCCTGAGCACCGAGCTCACCACTTTGAAGAGGCAGCTGGAGAGCAGGACCCTCACCCTGAGGTGACCTGACCCCGCCCCGACCGCTGCGCCCCGATACGCTTAACATGGGGCCGAGGAGGGCGGGCACCGGAAAGCGATGACACGCCCCATCGAGAACCTCACGAAGAGAAAGCCGACCGGAGGCAGGTCCAGGCCCCAGAGAGGGAGGCGGGCCTACGAGAAGGACGGGTACGCCATCGAGCCCCTGGTGGGCCAGGCGTCTGTCAGGACCAGCCGGAGGCGCGGGGGGTCGCTCTCGACAGGTGTCATATTCGCCGACTTCGCCAACGTCTCTGACAGGTCGGGGAAGGCGTCGAAGTCCAAGATACTGAGGGTAAAGAAGAGCCCTGCGAACAGGGACTACGAGAGGCGGGGAGTCATAACCAGGGGCTCGGTGCTCGAGACGGAAGCGGGGGAGGCGGTCGTCACCTCTCGCCCGACCGCTGACGGGGTCGTCAACGCGGTCCTCACGACGAAGAAATGAAGGATTACGACCGCTACATCTTCTGGCTGGACTACTTCGACTCCGAGCTGAAGCGCAGCGACGGGCGCAGGGTCCCGCTGAGCTCGGCTACCAGGGCGCCTGTCCTGGCGGAGCTTGGAGAAGCCTGCCGCCGACTCAACCTGCAGCCTGAGCCCCAGCCGGCCCGCTACCCCTCCAGGCCTGCAAAGGAGTCGGGGTACGTCTCCGTCGCGAAGTCTCCGCCGAAGGGCCCGCTTCTGCTGAAGGTCGCAAAGGAGCTCTCGACCGTAAGGGGGATAGCCCAGAGGCGCCAGGGGCAGCCGCAGCAGTCGCGCAAAAAATAAACGAGCCCCCAACGTTTAAAGGCAAGACGAGGAGCGTTCGTTTTTCTTGTTTCAGGTGGGCACTGTCGTCCATAGGGCCAAGAGTGGCCGGCTCGTAGTCCGCCTTACGAGGGAGGTCAGGCCAGGCGCCTTCCTCTTCGACGAAGGGAGGAGGAAGCTCGGGAAGGTCGTCGAGCTGATGGGCCCGGTGAAGTCACCCTACGCGTCGGTGGCAGCCGTCAGCAGCCGAGCGGGAAGACCGGGGGAGCCCGCTTTCGCGGAGTGACACTATGAGCATCTGGAGCGCGAGCAGGGACGAGGGTTTCAGGACCTCCTGCCCCGTCTGCGGCAACAGGCTGATCGGGGACTCAGAGAAGGGGGAGCAGGTCTGCCCCACCTGCGGCTACGTCACCCTGGCGCCCGCGGACTCCGGCCCCGAGTGGAAGGCCATGGACCTGGAGGAGAAGAACAAGCGGGTGAGGGTGGGCGCGCCGACGACGCTGGCGCTCCACGACTTCGGGCTCAGCACCGAGATAGGGAGGACGATGCGCGACTCCCACGGCAAGTACCTCGACCCCGCCATGAGGGCGACGGTGGAGAAGATGAGGAAGTGGCAGAGCAGGTCCAGGACGATCAACAGCGAGGAGCGCGGGCTCTCCAACGTCCTCTCGAAGATAAGCGAGCTCTGCGACGCGCTGAGCCTCCCTGACAACGTCGCCGAGACCGCTGCCCAGATCTACAGGACCTCGGCCAAGAAGAAGGTTGCCAAGAGCAAGTCCATCCTTGGCATGACGGCGGCCACGGTGTACCTGGCGTGCAGGAAGTGCGGGGTCTCCCGCTCCCTCAAGGAGGTGGCCAGGGCGGCCGGGATGGAGAAGGGGAGCGTGGCCCGCTACTTCAGGCTGGTCCTGAAGGAAGTGGAGAAGGAGTACGTCCCTCCCCCGTCGGTGGAGAAGTACATCTCCAAGCTGGTTAACATAGCCAAGATCGACCCCAAGGTCGAGCACCTCGCCCTGACCCTGTCCCGAAAGACCAGCGACTCCAGGATCTCGAGCGGGAAGGCCCCCGCTGGCCTCGCTGCCGCCTACGTCTACCTCTCGTCAGTCATGGTGGGGGCGCATCTCCCCCAGAGGGAGGTGGCGGAGTTCGCCGAGGTGACCGAGGTGACCGTAAGAAATAGGTGCAGGGAGATATTGGACAACTACGTGATCAGGCAGGAGTTCATGCCGCCAAAATGAAGCAGAAGAAACCGGTCAGCAAGGAGGGGCCCAAGAGGCAGCCCAGGCCCCGCCAGAAGAAGGAGGCCGAGCCAGAACAGCCGGTCGAGAGGACGGAGGAGGAGCTGGTCGACCTCACCTCCAGGGTCTACAAGCTGGTGGTCGAGAGGGGCAGGGACGGGGTCCTGCAGAGCGAGATTTGGAAGGAGCTCGGCCTCACCAGCAGGGACGGGTCGAGGCTGGCGATAAGGCTGGAGAGGAGGGGGCTGATCGGGAGGGTGAAGGTCTTGGAGGACGGCCGCTGGACCTACAAGCTCACCCCGCTCAGGTTCCCCACCGACATGACCTCCATAGAGAAGGCCCCCTGCATCATCTGCCAGTACGAGCCGAAGTGCTCCATCGAAGGGGAGATCAGCCCCTACGTCTGCCCGTGGATAGGCCCCTGGGTGGTCCAGGAGGCCATGGCCGCGCGCTCCGGGGCGCCCGACCCCGAGCCGGTCCCAGCAAGGTAGTCCCAGGCCATGGCGAAGAAAGACACGAAGGCCCTGATAGACGCGGCCAGGAAGGCGCGCGAGAACGCCTACTCCCCCTACTCCGGGGTCAAGATAGGGGCCGCGGTCCTCACGTCTGACGGTTCGGTCTACACCGGGGCTAACATAGAGAACGCCTCCTACGGACTCTCCTGCTGTGCCGAGAGGACGGCGATGTTCAAGGCCGTGTCCGAGGGGGCGGGGAAGATCTTGGCCATAGCAGTGGTGGGCAAGTCCGAGCAGTTCACGAGGCCCTGCGGCGCCTGCAGGCAGGTGATGGTCGAGTTCAACCCAGCCATGACGGTGATGATGCGCGGCGTCGACGGCTTTGCAGAGGACGCGGTCGCGGAGTCCCTCCTCCCAACGCACTTCAACCCCCCCGAACTCTCGAAGAGATGAGGCTGAGCGAGGCGCGCCGGGACCTGTACCGGCGCCTGGCCCGGGAGCAGGGGTACAAGAGCAGGGCCGCCTTCAAGCTCATAGAGGCCAACGAGCGATACGGGTTCATCCGGGAGGGGGACAGGGTGGCCGACTTCGGCGCCGCCCCGGGGGGGTGGCTCCAGGTCGCCTCCGCATTGGTCGGGACGGAGGGGTTGGTGGTAGGGGTGGACCTGAGCCCCATCCGCCTTCGGGAGAAGAACGTCGCCTCAATCAAGATGGACGTGCACGACCCCGCCGCGGCTGAAAGGGTGGCCCAGGCCCTCGGCGGGAAGGCTGACGTGGTCCTCTCCGACCTCGCGCCGACGGTCACCGGGGTCTGGGAGCTCGACCAGACCAGGCAGATCGACCTGACCCTGAGGGTGCTGGATCTCTCCCGCTCGCTCCTGAAGGAGGGGGGGCGCGTCTACTGCAAGCTGTTCGAAGGGGCGGGGTCCCAGGGGGTCCGCGACGAGTTCCGGAGGAGGTTCAGCTCGGTCAGGGTCATCAAGCCCGCGGCCAGCAGGAACGAAAGCTCCGAGCTCTACTACCTGTGCGAAGGGATGAAGGACTGACCGAGCCCCTCAGGGGGCGGGGCCCGCTCCAGCCGCTGCCTTGACCGCTCTGACGACCTCGGCGTAGCCGGCGTCCGTCTTCAGTCCCTTCTTCTCGAACGGTGTCCGCGCCACCCTGTGCCCGGCGTCGACCAGGGCCCTGTATATCCTGTCCTCGGGGGCAGAAGCCACCTTCAGCGACGAGCAGACCCTCTCCAGGCTGAAGCTCCAGGGGGGGAAGCCGTCGACCCCGTCCAGGGACCCGAGGGTCTCAGCGGCCCCCGCCATCCCCATCTCGCGCGCCTTCCGGGCGGCAGATCGGACGGTCTCCTCCTCGGTGACGTTCCCGGCCCAGAGAGGGCCCGCTACCCTGGCCCTCTTCCCGCAGCTGGGGCACCCCGCCTCCGGGGACGCCGATCGCTGCGTCTCGCCGCAGCGCGAGCACCAGGTCACGTACCCCATCCCCTTGAGGGCGGCGTCCGCCCTGGACGCCCCCGCCCTGACCCGCACGAATACCCTCAGGTAGTGCCTGGTCGAGTGGGCGGCCACAGGGGAGGCGCCTATGTCCACCATGGCCCCCAGCCTGGCGACCGCTCCGAAGAGCAGCCTTATCCCCGTCTCATGGTGGAAGTGGTTGTTGAGCGGCGCCCCGCCGTACCTCCTCTTGCACGTCCCCTCGTGGACGCCGCAGAGGACCGCCGTGTCCGTGGCCGTGAGGGACAGCACCCCCCCGTCGGAGGTCGCGGCCAGCGCCCCCTGGATGTGGCGGGCCGGGGTCCCGAAGGGGTCGACGTCGACATAGTCGAACCGCTTGTCCCTCCCGAACCTGGTCGCCAGGAACGCGTTGGTCTCAGAGGGCTCGAAGGTGCATCTCTCTGCCACACGGTTCAGTGCCGCCGCCCTCCTGGCGGCACCCAGCGCCTCGGCGTTGAAGTCCACGAGGGTCACCGACGCCACCCCCGGGTCTTCCCTGGCGACTCGCAGCCCCCTGGCCCCCACCCCGGCGGTCGAGTCGCAGAAGGTCTCCCCCCCGTCCGCCGCGGTCAGCGCGACCGTGATGTCGCGGTTGAGTGACGCGGCCGGGTTGAAGAACACGGGAGAGGTAGGGGGCGGGTCTGCTGTGATGCTCGCCTGGGGGACGAGGAGGGTCGTCTTCCCCTCGACGTGGCGGACCAACTTCAATGGGGGCCGGCGCGGCGCCCCCGGTGTTTAACGGTTCTACCGCCTCGGCTAGATTCATGTAGCCCCGGTGGGGAGGATCGCGGGTTGTCCAAGCTCTACCTCGTGACAGGTCCCCCGGGGGTGGGGAAGTCCACCGTGGTCTCGAATGTGGTCCTCAAGCTGAAGAGCGCGGGGGTTATAGTCGGAGGGTGCACCGCCTCGGAGACCAGGTCCGGGGGCGCGAGGACCGGTTTCGATGTGACTGACCTGACCAGCGGGAGGAAGGGGATGCTCGCGTCGGTGGACTCCAAGTTCGGCCCCAGGGTCGGGAGGTACAGGGTCAACCTCACCGACCTCGCGTCCGTGGCGGCCGGGGGACTCGAGGCGGCGACCCACTCCTCGGAGCTCATAGTGATCGACGAGGTCGGCCCCATGGAGCTCGTCAGCCCCGACTTCAGGCGGGCGGTAAGGAAGTGCGTAGCGTCGGGGAAACCCGTCCTCGCCGTGGTCCATGAAAGGCTCGACGACGACCTTCTCAACGAGCTGAGGGCCGGCGCCGAGCAGATATTCGCGCTCACCGTGGAGAACAGGGACGACGCCTCTGACAGCCTCGCCTCGGTCCTCCTGGCCGCAGCCGGGGGACCGAAGGTCTAGTGGGTCCAAGGGTCGTCGGAGGGGTGGACGAAGCCGGGAGGGGGTGCCTCCTGGGCGCCCTGGTCGTCGCAGGCGTATCTGCCTCCCCGGCGGGGGTGAAGCGGCTGAAGGAGCTGGGGGTCAAGGACTCGAAGAAGCTTTCGCCGAGGAGGCGCGAGGCCCTCTACCCGGAGATCCTCAGGGCCGCCGAACGGGTCCGCTGGGCCAGCATCCCGCCTTCAGAGATCGACGCCGTCGTCTTCCGCGGAGAGAAGCTGAGAAAGCTGAACTACCTGGAGGCGACCTATTTCGCAAAGGTGATCGACCAGCTCGGGGCGGGGAGGGTGACCGTGGACGCGGCAGACGTCTTTCCAGAGAGGTTCGCGAGGGACGTGTCGAGCAACCTGAAGTCGAGGTGCCGGGTGAAGGCGTTCCACAAGGCCGACAGGGACTTCATCGTAGTCTCAGCGGCTTCCGTAGTCGCCAAGGTGGAGAGGGACAGGCAGGTCGCCCTGCTGAAGGAGGCCCACGGGGACTTCGGCTCAGGCTACCCGTCGGACCCGGCTACGAAGTCGTTCTTCGCGGAGTGGCTGAGGCGCGAGGCCGCCCTCCCTGACTTCGTCAGGAAGAGCTGGAAGTCATGGTCGAGGTACGCCAGGCTCCCGGGCGCGAGCTCCGGCCGGTGAGGGCCAGCTCCTGCTCGCCCGGAAGGGCTGAAGGGCGGCCGTCGGGGTCTACTTGGCAGCCACGGCGTAGATGAGCGCGTGGTCCTTCTCGAAGGGGCTGAGCTCTATCATTGTCTTCACCTCGAATCCTCCGGCCACCAGCTTCTCCCTCTCCTCTCTGAACACCCTCTCCGGGTCCTTGAGGACGTCTATGCTCCTGGACTTAACCACCAGAAGGAGGGTCCCCCCTGGCTTCAGCAGCGCCGCGCAGTTGGCGATGGCGATCTCCGTCTGGTCCGGCTGGGCGATGTCGCAGTATACAACGTCCACCTTCGCCACCGAGTACTTCGAAGGGTCCCTGGCGTCCGCGACGAACGGGATGACGTTCATCCTCTCCCTGGCCACCCTCTCGACGAACTCCCTTGCGACCCTGGGGGAGAACTCGACCCCCACCACCAGCCCCCCCGGTCCCACCAGGTCGGAGACGTGCGAGATCGTCGTCCCGGTCGAAGCCCCGAGGTAGAGGACCTTCCCACCCTCCCCGACGACCGTGCCAGGGAGGCCCTTGATCACTGCCGCGGCCAGCTTGCTCCTGAACGGGTCCCAGGTCCTGAACTCCGACCCTCCCCTCTGCAGGAGGTCCTCGTTGTAGACCTTCTTCCCGGGGACGAGGTTCTGGGTGAGCAGCGCCGTCCTCCCCATCCTCTCCTCCCTCAGGAGGCGGCTCATCGCCTTCTGAACTTGTCTCGCCTCGGGGGCCGGCCTTCCCTTCTGGGCCTGTCCCTCCGCTCCGGCCGCCGCTGCGGCGGCTCCTTGTAGCGCTCCTTGATCCCCTCGAGCCTCTTGTCGAGCCCCGCCTTGATGGTGGGGTCCTCCGAGCCGCGGTAGTAGTCCACCCTGGCAGCGATGGCGATCTTGTTCGCCAGGGTCCTGGCTATCTTCCCCCTCTGCCACTTGGGTGCGGTGTGCACCGCCTGGTGCTGGAAGAGGATGCCGTGCTTCGGGGGCCTCGCCCCGGTCCTCAGCGACCTGAAGAGCGCCTTCTCCGCCCCGAGTATCTGTATGGTGCTGGCAGGGATGATGGCCAGCCTGTCGAGCCCCCCGGCCTTGGCCATCAGCCGGGCACCTATGGTCGCCCCCGCGACCTCGGCGACGTTGGGGGCCACCCTCTTCATCTGCGACTCCACGTAATCGTTCAGCCCGCCCCTCAGCGCGCTCAGCTGGACGGCGAGGGAAGCGAGGGACCTTACCCGCGCGATGTCCCCGTCGGAGATGTCCCCCCCCTTCGACCTCTCCTTGGCCTCCATGATCGCTTCGACCTTCTTGTCTGTGAACCCCCTCCCGGCGAGAGCGTCGGCGGAGTAGCCGCCCCTCCCTCCGATCTCGGAGATCATCTTGCAGAGCACGACGTTGTCCTGCACCATCTGGGCCAGCTCGGGGAAGTGCAGCCCGTACCACTCGGACGCCCTGGTGGCCGTGATGTTCAGGTACTTGTCGGTGTCGTCCAGGGCCTGGATCGCCTGCACCAGGTGGAGGTCCGGCCGCGACGAGGCCTGCCGGATCGCCTCCTCGGCCGCGGCTATGCTCTTCTGCCTCAGCGCCTCGATGTCCTGGGCCTCGGGGGTCTCCTCGCTCGACAAAGCTGTCGGTCGCTTGCGGCTCTGGCCATTAAAGGGTTTCAGGAGAGTTACATTCGCAGTCCCGGCAGAGGAGCCCTCTCGCGAGCATTGTCACGCGGTCCTGGCTTTGCGCCGCTTTTCTGGGGTCTAGGCCCTCCTCTCAGAGCCGGATGCTTCCAATGGAACTGACGCTGATGTCGCATCCTCCGTGCAGAAAGCGACCAGGGGCGCCACCGAATGGTCGAAGGGCTAGGTCTGAAGCGGCATGGAGCGCCCGCCGCCGTATGAGGGCTCGGATCCAGGGTTGAGCGGCCCCCCCTTTCGGCGACGGCTCCAGCACGATAAGGGGCGCAGGGGCGAAATGCCGCACAGACACGGCCCATGGGGTTTCAGTCATGTCGGTGTAAAGTAGAGGTCGATGCCGATCACCTGGGCGTCAGATTGTAAGACGGGACGAACAGGTCCTGTATTGTAAGAAGGTTGTCAAGTTCACGTTCATTCCTCCCCACGAACACGTCGCGTAGCCAAGTCCATATCCAGTGTTGTTCACGCTGCCATAGGTCGCGCCGAGTCCGAACAGCCAGTAGGTGACTGACGAATGGCCTGGTTTGGCGAAGTAAACGCAACCGAAGGCACTGCGAAGATTGCAATTGGGGGGCGGTGCCGCAATGACGAAATTCGTTTGCATCATGGGGACGAGGAACAGGAAGGCGAGTACCACCGCTATCGCGGCGGCAGCAATTTTTGTCCTTCGTTCCATGCCCTCAAACGACGGCTGCGTTGCATATAATCCCTCCCAGCCGAGGGACCCTGCCATCCTGTCATGGACTGCTAGGGCGAGAGGCTAGGTCGCGGTCAATAGCTTGCCCATTATCCAGGCTACGATCGCCGCCAAAACGCCTCCCACTCCGAGGAAGATGAACGTCCCCTCGACCCCCTGGATGATGGCGCAGGCGAGCACCAGCACCCCGTTGATCATGGGCTGCTGGACTCCGCACCAGTAGGTCTCCACCCCAGACTCGTAGATCGCGGCCGCGACCCCGGCGACGGCAAGGACCAGGAGCTCGACCGCTACCACCCCCGAGGCGCCTATCCCTCTCCGCGCGCCCCGGGCTGCGGCCAGGGCACGCATCGGCCCGCCCGGGCGGTCCGCCTCATCCGCAGTGGCCTCCCCCGCTCCCTGTGTCATCGCCCCTCCCCCTGCCTGTCTTCGTGAGCCCCCCGGGCCAGGAATGCCACGTTCAGCGCCATCCCGGCGGCTCCGACAGCGAGGAGCAGGTCAGCGGAGGAGAGGAGCTCCCCGCGGGCAGAGGCCGCGGGGACCATCGGTAGGACGGCGCTCTGGATGTACCACCCGAAAAGGCCCAACACGCCGAGAGTCCACGAGGCCAGCGCCGCCGCCCAGTAGAGGGCTTTCATCCCTCCTGTCGCCGGTGGGTCTCTCGCTTTAAGATTGGCCGGCCAAGGAAGGTCGCCAGCCTTTCGTCCGCCATGTCCCATCCACGAGCCAGGGGGGGGCTCAACCGACTCTACCCCGAGCCCGGGATGGGGCAGAGGCCCGTCGCCGCCGCGACATCCAACCTGGGGTCAGGCACACTTCTCAATCTCTTCCTTAAGGACCGACCTGTGGCAGGTCGAGGGGTCCTTCTCCGTGCAGAGGAGGGTGATCGTCCCCTCCCTCGACTCCCTCGCCAGCTGGCGCAGGGCCCCCTCCTTCCCTTTCAATGACTTCCTGTACTCCGCCCTGAACTCGTCCCGCGTCACCTTCCCCGACTTGTACCGCTTGATCAGCTCCCTGGGGGTCCCCAGTTCCTTCATCCAGACGTCGACCCTCCCCTTGGAGACCCCCCTCGGCCAGAGCGTCATGACCAGGACCCGCTTGCCGTCTGAGGGTTCGGGAGGCGAGTATACCGATTTTTCGACCTTGATCAAGGGCCAAAGTCACAGTCATGCCCGACAAAATAAACTTGCGTAGTCATCGGCGTCAATGTCTTACTTTCGGCGCTCTCCCCTCAAGCATTCGCCCAGCTCCCCCGTTCTTCTCGGTGGACGCCCAGCGAGCGTTGCCACAGTTTGGCGACTGAGGTTGCTTGTCCAACCTGTGGTGCAGCATCTGGGGGCAACAGACACCCCGCGGGGCACCGAGCCGGTAAGCGCCGCAGTCATGTCGGGATTAAGTCTGCGAGCATCGGCGCGAGCCATCTGACAGAGGCACGGGTGGGGCAAACCGCGGCATTCCTGGACGGGGAGGGATTCAAATCACAAGGACGACAAGGTGGACTTATTCTGCGAGAGCAGGCTCTCTCACGACAGAGTAGAGGGTCGGGGGTTTACCCCGAACGAGCTAAGGCTATATACGACAATGAGGCGCCTTGACCTTAGAGTAGGAGGTGTAAAGAAACGCCAACACACGGATCATTGACAAAGGCGGGCAATGACCCCAAAGGTCGCCTCGAGTCCGAAGTCAAACTCCGAAACTGGAAGGGAAGCCGAAGGACAGCAAGATCCCCAAAGTGAGGAACAGACGGACCTACGAGAAGCGCTTCACCCTGAAGCGGAAGCCAGGCCAGAACTGGATGCGCCAGTGACAGACCAGGGACTTTACATCAAGGACGCCGCGTCATACGTAGCGGAGCTCGTCACCGACGGCGTGGTGCGCTCCAGGCGGGACCTGGAGAAGGCGAAGAAGCGGGCGGCGTCCCTTTACGGCCTCGACAGGTACCCGTCGAATTCTGAGATAATCGCCAGGCTCCCCAAGGACTCTGCAGAGGGGTTCGAGGGGCTACTCAGGGTCCATCCTAGGAGGAGCGCCTCAGGCATAGTGGTTGTAACCGCGTTTTCTGCCCCGTTTTCGTGCCCTCACGGTACCTGCGTCTTCTGCCCCGGCGGCCCCCGGCTCGGCACCCCGCAGTCCTACCTCCCCCGCAGCCCGGGGATGAAGTCGGCCCTCTCCGCCGAGTTCGACCCCTACCTCCAGGTGAGGAAGTGCCTTGCGAAGTACAGCGCCAACGGGCACGAGACGAGCAAGGTGGAGACTATCATCGAAGGGGGGACGTTCATCGCGGTCGACGAGGGGTACCAGATGGGTTTCGTCAAGGGGGTCTATGACGGGCTCAACGGCTCCGTGTCAGCCACCCTCGAGGAGGCCCAGGCGGCCAACGAGTCGGCGGAGAGCAGGTGCGTGGGCCTCACCCTGGAGTCCAAGCCCGACTGGTGCAGGCCCAGGGACGTCGACCTGATGCTGAGCTATGGCATCACGAGGCTAGAGATCGGGGTCCAGAGCCTGCGGGACGGCGTCCTCTCGAAGAGCAACAGAGGGCACACCGCCGAGGACTCGGCCAGGGCGTTCCAGGTGGCCAGGGACGCCGGGCTCAAGGTGACCGCCCACATGATGCCAGGGCTCCCCGGGGCGACCCCGGAGGAGGACCTCGAGGACCTCCGGCGGCTCTTCGAGGACGACCTGTTCAAGCCGGACATGTCCAAGCTCTACCCGACTCTGGTCGTACCCGGGACCGCCCTGGCGCGCGAGTTCGACGCAGGCCTCTACAGGCCCTACGACGTCGGGACCGTGGTGGAGCTGCTGAGCGAGATGAAGCGGTTCGTCCCCCCATGGCACAGGATAATGCGGATCCAGAGGGAGATCCCCGCCGACGAGATCGAGGGTGGCGTCAGGGACGGGAACCTCAGGCAGCTGGTGCTGCGGAGGGCGGAGGAGAAGGGGGTCCGATGCAGGTGCATCAGGTGCAGGGAGGTGGCCCTGACGGGGCCGGAAGAATTGGCGGAGGAGGACATCGAATACAGGCAGACGAAGTACGCCGCCTCGGACGGGGAGGAGGTCTTCGGTTCCTTCGAGCTGGAGACGTCCGGGGCGATAGCCGGGTTCGTCCGACTGCGCCTCCCCTCGGCCGCGGCCCACAGGAAGGAGACGGCCGGGGCCGCCGTGGTAAGGGAGCTGCGCGTCTACGGGAGGGCAGTCAGGCTGGGCAGGAGGGAGGAGGGGGCCTGGCAGCACAGGGGGCTGGGGGGAGCGCTCATGAAGAGGGCGGAGGAGGTGGCCTCGTCCGAGTTCGGCGCGAGGAAGCTCCTCGTCACCAGCGCGGTGGGGACCAGGGGGTACTACCGGGGGCTCGGCTTCGAGAAGGAGGGGCCCTACATGTCCAAGCGGCTTCGCTAACGCTTTAAGACCGGAGGCCCACGGCTGAGTTCGCATGGGGGAACTCTCGGGCTACAAGGGCGCCGCCCTCCGGTTCCTCGAGAAGACCGGGGCCGCGGTCGGGGACGTGCTCGAAGTGAGGACGTCCTGGGGGACGGTCACCGGGACCCTCGTTCCGCGATACCTCTACGGGGACGGGGAGCACATAGTGCTCAAGCTCAGGTCGGGGTACAACGTCGGGCTCAGCCTGGACGGGCTGGTGGGCGCCAGGGTCGAGGCCAAGGGCGAGAAGCCATCTTTCGCGCACCATCCCCCTCCGAGGCCGGCGGGGGGCCTCCCGAAGGTCCTGTTGATTGGCACAGGGGGGACAATCGCCAGCAGGGTCGACTACCGGACCGGGGCGGTCAGGCCCGCCGTGACGTCGGACGAGCTCTACTCCCTCGTCCCCGAGCTCTCCCAGCTCGCCAGGGTCGAGCCCGAGATCATGTTCGATATCTTAAGCGAGAACATCACCCCGGCCCACTGGGAGAAGCTGGCGCGGAGGGTCGCCCGGGCGGTGAAGGAGGGGGCGGACGGCGTGGTGATCACCCACGAGCACCCCGACCACCGCCAGGACCTGGAGGGGCTGGCGGTCGCTCTCCACTTCGCGGAGCATCCCCGGAGGATGCCCGTGCTGGCTCCCAGCGGCGTCCAGGACCTCATG
>JAFLZI010000030.1 GCA_029785625.1 Nitrososphaerota archaeon
GCCCTGGCTATGGCCTGCCTGTACGCTTCGGCGTAGTTCGGCGTCTTGTTGACGAACTGCTCGTACCTTCCGTCCAAGGGGACCTGAATCTTCGGCTCCCGCTCCGGGTGGCACATCAGGGAGACGAGCGCCCTCAAGCCGCCCTCTCCGCTACAGGTGTTCTCGCGCGGCGGCCAGGAACGCGTCCCCCACCTTCTCGACCTCTTCCGGGGTCAGCCCCGGGTGGACCGGGATCGAGAGGACGTGCTTCGCCGAGTCGTCCGTCATCGGGAGCCTCTTCCCCGCATAGCCGAGCTTCCGATAGAGCGGTGTCCTGTGCACCGGGGTAGGCCAGTAGACCGCGGCCGCCACCCCAGCCGCCCCCATGGCCTGCTGGACCTTGTCCCTGTTCCTCCTCAGCCTGAGGGTGTACAGGTAGAAGACGTGGGCCCTCCCCTCGGCGTCCTGGGTGAACTTCGCCCCCTTGACCCCGGCGATCCGCTCGCCGAGGCGCTTCGCGTTCTTCGCCCTGGCCCGCAGGAACCCGTCGAGCTTGTCCATCTGGACCGAGGCGAGGGCCGCGCACATCTCGGGCATGCGGTAGTTGAACCCCAGGTGCTTCGAGTCGTAGCCGTGGACCTGGCCGTGGTTCCTCACCAGCCTGAGCTTGTCTGCGAGCTCGTCGTCGTCGGTTGATATCGCGCCCCCCTCCCCCGACGTGACCACCTTGGTGGCGTACAAGCTGAAGCATCCGGCGTCCGACAGCTTCCCAGTCTGCGTCCCATGGTAGGTCGCGCCCAGGGACTCGGCCGCGTCCTCCACCACCCTGATCGACCTGGAGGCCGCAACCTCCCTGATCTCGTCCATGTCCGCCGGGTAGCCGTATACGTGGACCGGGATGACCGCCTTCGTCTTCCTGGTCACGGCCTTCCTGAAGGCGGCGGGGTCCATGTTGTAGTCCTCCTTTATGTCGACGAATACGGGCTTGGCCCCGCAGGCGAGGACCACGTTGGCCGTCGCCAGGAACGTGAACGACGGGACTATCACCTCGTCCCCCCGCTTTATCCCGAGGGCCATCAGGACGGAGTGCAGCGCCGCCGTCCCAGAGTTCACCGCGATCACGTGCTTCGTCCCGACCAGGCCCTTCACCTTCCCCTCGAACTCCCTCACCTTCGCCCCGCCCTCGTAGGACGCGTTTACGAGCATCCCCGACGACACCACGTCGAGGACCGCCTTCTTCTCTTCCTCGCCGATGATGGGCTTGTTCACAGGGATGAGCGCCAAGACAGCCCGCCCCGCCCCGGCTTTGCTTTTAAGTTCGGCACCGCGTCGGGGTGCCCGGCCTCAGCTTACAATGGCAGCGACGAGCTCACCCCGCGGACGCTCCTCCATCCGACCTGCGCTCCTCGCAGCCCTGGGCGCCGGCCTGGCGGTGAGGGTCGCCCTCTTGGTCGTGGTCGTCCTCCACCAGCCGTACCTCACCGACGTGTCATACTACAACGCCCAGGCGGTCCGCTACCTCCTCGGCGGCGTCGACCCCTACGGAGCTGCCTACTCGGTCCCGAGCAGCCTGGCCACCCCCGGGGCCGCCGACGTCTTCGCGTACCTCCCAGGTGTCTTCGCGTTCATAGCCCCGGCCGGCGCGGTCGGCACCCCTGCGCTGGGGATGGTGGCGTCCGACCTGGTCGTCGCCCTTTCGCTCTGGTTCCTCGGCCCCAGGGGGGCACTGCCGTCCCTGGCCTACTTCCTCTTCCCCCCCGTCATACTCTTCTCCACCTACTTCGTCAACGACTCCCTCCCGGCCATCGCCTTCGTCGCCCTGGCCATCTTGGCCGAGTCCAGGGGGAGGCCGCGGGCCGCGGCGGTCCTCTGGGGGCTGGCCTTCGGGACAAGCGTCGAGGCCTGGCTGGCTTTTCCCTTCTACGCGGCATACTCCGTCCGGAGGCGCCGGGCCCTCCCCCCGCTGATCTCCGTCCTGACCGCGGCTGCCGTCGTCCTCCCGTTCTTAGCCTGGGGACCGGCGGCGTTCGTCAGGGACACCGTGCTGTTCCAGTTCCAGAGGTCCCCGCTCCCTCTCTTCTACTCCGGCCCCTTCGGGCTCAGCCTGAACCCCAGCCTCCAGGGGGTCCTGGCGTCCATGGGCGAACCCGCCCCCCTTGCCCTCAGGGGGGCCCTGGTCCTGGCGGCGCTGGCGCTGCTCCTGTGGCGCTCCGACGGGACGCTGAAGTCGCTGGCCCTGGGGACGGCGGGCTTCACCGCCGCCTCCCTCTTCCTCCTCCCGGGGGTCGCGTTCTGGAGCTACTTCGAGCTCCCGCTGATGCTCCTGGCCGCCTGGTACGCGCTGCGCCCTGCAGGCGACGGGGGAGCCCCGCCCAGGCCGCCAATCCTTAAAGAGCCGAGATAGAGGTCGCGACTCCCCTATGAGCGACGGCACCATGCGGATGTACAAGCTGGTGGCCTGGGTCTCGCTTGCCGTCATTGCCGTCGTGGTGGTTTACGGGACGATCAGGTCGCTCTCCATCACGGGGGAGCCCATCGGCAAGGCCCTGGTCGACGTCTACTTCCCCTTCCCCCCCTACTTCGCGCAGCCGATAACCTACTTCAGCGTCGCCTGCGTGGCGCTATTCTACAGCGGTCTGAGGATCTGGGAGGACAGGGTGTCGAAGCTCCCCCACTGGCTCCTCATGCTCCTCCAGCTCCTCGGCTTCGTGGTCGCCTTCTCCGCCGCCTACGAGGTCATGTACAACTTCATGGTGTGGGGCTCCCTCTTCGTCATCGCCTGCCAGCAGGGGGTGGCCAGCGTCACCTGCAACCCCGACACCCTGTCCACGGTCTACCCCGCCCAGTGGAGCCTGGTCTTCGCCACCAGGGCGTTCAGCTCCCTGTTCGTGATAAGCGGGTACTCGGTCTACTACCTCAGGAAGTTCTCGCGGTCCGGGTCTATCTAGCCTGGGTCTGGAGGGGCTTCACGGCCCCGGCGTAGAGCAGGAACAGGTGGACCACCGCTAGCACAGCGAACAGCCCCAGTGCGGAGGCCGCCAGGACGGAGAAGTCCCCCGCGAGGAGCGGGACCCAGGCGTAGACCTGGTAGGCGGATATCAGAAGCCCCAGGACGGCCGTCGAGGCCGCCCAGGAGAAGGTGATCTTCCAGGCGGGCCTGAACTTCAGGAGCAGCCCGGACAGGGCGCAGGCGACCACCGGCCAGGCCATGAGGACCGACCCTCCCTCGACCCCTATCGCGACCCAGACCGCGGCGACGACCCAGAAGAGGTAGGCGGCGTAGTTGTTCAGGAAGGCTCGGACGTCGGGCATCTGAGGGGGCGCCTCCGGCACTTGTTATAAATCGTCCGCCGGCCGCGGCGTGAGGCCCCCTGGGCCGCCAGGCTGGGCAGGCCAGACCGCCCGTCCGGCCGAGGTAGCCTTATTTGCCGAAGGGGGACCGCTCGTCATATCTCCATGTCCGCCCAGACCCAGGCACAGACCACCGGCCTCGCAGAGAAGCTGGCCGCGCTGACCAGGCCGGTGATGGAGGCGGACGAGTCCCTGCTCGCCTCCGCGGCCTACGACGGGGACAGGCGGAAGGCGATACTGAAGCTCTACGACCAGAAGGCGGGGAGGTTCTGGCTCTGGGAGGACAACACCGGCCACCGCCCCTACTGCTTCACCAGGCTCCCCATGGAGGAGCTTTCGGCGGTCAGGGCCCGCAAGGACGTGGTGGAGATCGTCGAGGAGGAGAAGCTCGACCTGCTCACTGACTCGAAGGCGAGGCTGAGGAAGATAGTCACCACCGACCCCCTCGCCATCGGCGGGGGGAACGACAGCATCCGCGACCAGATCAAGGCATGGGAGGCGGACATCAAGTACTACGAGAACTACGCCTACGACCTCGGGCTCCGGATGGGGACCTACTACAGGGTGGCAGGGGGGAAGGTGGTCCCTGTCAAGCACCCGGCCCCCGAGACGGTCACCCGGTCCCTGGAAGAGGTCGCGCGCCGGGACCCCAAGGAGTTCCAGCCCTACCTGGAGGAGTGGGCAGAGCTGCTGTCAGAGCCCCTGGCGGACTTCCGCAGGGCCGCCCTGGACATAGAGGTGGCCAACGAGTCGGGGAGGCTCCCCGACGTCGAGGATCCGAAGCGGCCGGTCATAGCAGTCTCCTTCGTGAACGACCACGAAAGGCTGGTCTACGTCCTGAGGTCGGGGAAGGGGACCGAAGGGCTGGACGCCGCCGGCTTCGCCTACGCTGTCTTCGAAAATGAGGAGGACCTGCTCCGGGCCGTCTTCGCCAAGATCATGGACTACCCGGTCCTCGTGACCTTCAACGGCGACGACTTCGACCTGCGTTACCTCCAGCACAGGGCGGAGCGCCTGGGCATAGCGGAGGAGGAGGACCCCATCCAGCTCGAGCGGGTGGCGGCGTCGCTCAAGCACGGGATACACATCGACCTCTACCAGTTCTTCAGGAACAGGTCGATCCAGGTGTACGCCTTCGGCAACAAGTACGCCGAGCACACCCTCAACGGCATATCCGAGGCCCTCCTCAACAGGTCCAAGATAGAGTTCGAGGGGGAGGTGGGGGACCTCCCACTGGCCGAGCTCGCGAAGTATTGCCTGAACGACTCGCAGCTGACCTACGACCTCACGTCCATGGGGGGGTCGGTGGTCATGAAGCTCCTGCAGGTGATCTCGAGGATAGGGAAGATGCCCATGAACGACGTCTCCAGGCTCGGGGTCTCCAACTGGATCAGGAGCATGCTCTTCTACGAGCACAGGAAGATAGGGGCCCTCATCCCGAGGCAGGACGAGCTGACCGAGAAGGGGGGAGCGTCTTCCCAGGCCATAATCAAGGGGAAGAAGTACAAGGGGGGGTTCGTGATCGAGCCGAAGCCCGGGGTCTACTTCGACGTGTCCGTCCTCGACTTCGCCAGCCTGTACCCTAGCCTCATCAAGGTCCACAACCTGTCCTACGAGACCGTCAACTGCACCCACCCGGAGTGCCGGGCCAACAAGATACCCGACACGTCATCCTGGGAGTGCACCAGGAGGAAGGGGATCGTGAGCCTCGTCACCGGGTCGCTGAGAGACCTCAGGGTGGCGCACTACAAGCCTCTCACCAGAGACCAGAGCCTGTCCAAGGACGACCGCGACCTGTACAACGTGGTCTCCCAGGGGCTGAAGGTCTTCCTCAACGCGTGCTTCACCGGGGACACCTTCGTGGTCACCCCCCGGGGCGTCAGGAACATCAAGGAGATGAAGGTCGGGGACGAGGTCGTCAACGTAAATCCGAAGACACTGGAGGCGGAGGTCGACAAGGTCGTCGAAGTCCAGGCCTTCGCCTACGCCGGGGACCTCGTACACTTCAAGGACTCGGGTTTCGTGGACCTGATGGTCACCCCCAACCACAGGATGCTCACGGCGGACCGCCGCACCCCCCGGGGTTCCCCCGCCCTGTTCAGGACGGCCGAGGAAGTCGCCCGGCTGCCCAACATGTCCATACCGAAGCTGAAGGGCGGGGTCGAAGACCAGGCCCCTCAGCCCAAGGTGACGCTGCTCGACGCCGCGAAGCGGCTGGGGGCTTCCGCCAGCGTCCATCCTCCGGACCGAGAGCGGCTCGCCGACTGGCTCAGGACCCTCCCTGCAGCCCAGCGGAAGAAGCTAGGAGAGCACGGAGAGGCCTGCGAGGGCCGGGGGAGGGGGCGGCAGAGGGTCGGGCCGCACTGCAGGATCCCCGCCGGCTCCCTCGCCGACGAGGACGTGGACGCGATCCAGTCGTGCGGAGGCACCGTGCTGGTGGAGGAGCCCGGCCCCTCGATGATCCCGGTCAGCTTCGACGGGGTGGACTTCGCGTCGCTCTGCGGACGGTACGTCGGCGGAGGGTCGCAGCGTGCAGACCGGCCGGGGGTGCACCAGGACGGGGGGGACCGGGGCGGAGCCGCGTCGTTCGTAGTCTCCCAGGGGGG
>JAFLZI010000031.1 GCA_029785625.1 Nitrososphaerota archaeon
CGCCTATCTTGCCGGCCCCTATGACCGCGACTATCAAGGTGCTCTGCCGCTCGGGTCTCGGGTTACTAACTTGCCATCATCGCGAGACGCCCGCTTGAGCAGGCGGAACCGAAGGAAGGGCGCGTCGTCGCGGAGATACTATCTCGTAGGCGTCGCAATTTTCAAGCAACTGGGAAAAGAAGAGGTCCACGAGCATTGGAGAGAAGTTGAGGACGGCTTTCAACAACCCAGGGCCCCTGAAGCCCCGCCTCGATGCCCTGGTCCGCCAGATTCATGTCGTGATGGCGAAGCTGGACGGGTCTATGGCAAAGATCCGCGAGAGGGACGCGCAGCTGTTCGCCAAGACGGTCTCCTCAATCCAGAAACACGAGAGCCAGAGGGCCTCTATGTTCGCCAACGAGCTCGCGGAGGTCAGGAAGGTGGGGAAGATGGTAACCCAGTCAAGGCTGGCGCTCGAGCAGATAGTCCTTAGGCTCAACACGATAACCGAGATGGGCGACATAGTCTCTACCCTCGCGCCCGCGACATCGATAATCAGGAACATCAAGCAGGACATAGTCGGGGTGATGCCGGACGCAGAGGGTGAGATGGGGGAGGTCTCGAGCCTGCTCAGCGGGATACTCGTAGACGCCGGGTCGATTGGCGGCTACACCATGAACTTCGAGACTGCCAACGAGGAGGCAGAGCGGGCGCTCTCCGAGGCGGCCGCAGTTGCGGAGAGCAGGATGAAGGAGAGGTTCCCTGACATCCCAGAGTCGGTAGGCCTAGCTGAGGACTCGCTAGAGGCAGCCTGAGGCCACCGTACAAGATATAGCCAGAGCCTCCAACCGGGAGCGGGCGCGTTGGCCTTCTGCACAAAGTGCGGGGCGCAGATTCCGGACGGGTCTACGTTTTGCCCCTCCTGCGGGGTGCCGACTCAGGGGGCCGCCTCTGCCCCAGGGGGGTCCCCGTCACCATCCCCTGCCACTGGGCTGAGCGCCCTGATGGCGGAGCGGACCGCCCAGGAGTACTGGCTCAAGAGGCTGGTCGCGTTCGTGGTCGATGCGATAATCGTCTACCTGGTAGTCGGCATCATTGTGGCTGCCGCTGCCCTCCCTGCGTACTTCACTAGTCTCTTCGTCCCTGGGGCTACCGCAAACGTGTCCTTCTTCGGCGGGTTCTTCGCGGCCATAGCGAACCTCCTCTTCGTGCTCTACTTCACGGTGGCCGAGGCGGAGTACGGGAAGACGGTGGGGAAGCACTTCATGGGGCTGCACGTGCAGACCGACTCTGGACAGAGGCCCAACATGGGGACGTCCCTGCTCAGGAACGTCAGCAAAATCTACTGGGTCCTCCTCCTGCTCGACGTGGTCGTCGGCCTGGCACTCGACGTGGGGTACACGAAGAAGTTCAGCGACAAGTACCTCGGGACCAGGGTAGTCTAGCTTTTTTCCACCCTCGCCGCGCCTGAAGCGCGTGGACTGGGCGGAGAAGGTCTTCGTTCGGAACGCCAGGCTCTACGAACTCGTCCTGGAGGGGATGTGGGAGAGGGGCGAGGAGGATGCCGTGGCGATATCATCCCTCCTCTCTGAGAGGGGGTTCGGAGGGTGCAGGGTGCTCGACGTCCCCTGCGGGATAGGGAGGGTGGCGATACCACTAGCGAGGCTGGGCTTCGACCTGACAGGTGTCGACATCTCCCCGTACCTGGTGGGGGCCGCAAAGCGGAGGGCAAAGTCAGAGGCGGGCGCGGGGAGGGCGAAGTTCGTCGTAGGGAACATGCTCGACCTCACCTCAAGGTTCGAGGAGGAGAGCTTTGATGTGGTGCTTAACGTCTTCACCAGCATCGGGTACGGTTCAGAGGAGGAAGACCTGAAGTTCTTCAGGGAGGCTCGGGACGTGACGAGGAAGGGAGGCGCCCTGGTCATCTCCGGGCTGAGGAACAGGGACTACATCGCGCGAAACCCCTCCCAGAACGTCTATGAAGAGAGCAAGCGGCTGCTGGTCCTCGATACATACGCCTTCGATGAAGGGAGGTCGCGCGAGAAGGGGTTGTGGCGGCTCTACCTCAAGGCGGCCAGGGCAGGCGGGGAGCTGCTCAAGTTCGCGGGCGAATTCCCCATCGACATCAGGGTCTACTCACCGCACGAGCTCGTCCCGAGGCTCGAAGCGACAGGCTGGAGCGTCCAAGGGACCTACGATTCCTTCACGACCCGCGGCCAGGCGGTACCTGAGAGCCCGGTCTACGCGGTCTTCGCCAGGGCGGTCTGAGCTACGAGCAGGAGCTTCTCCTTCCTGGCCATCGCCTTGATCGCGATCTCCCTCCTGAGAGCCTCCGACCTGCTACCCTGCTCCTCCATGTAGACAAGGACCACCGGGCGCCGCGAGCGAGTGAACCTGCTACCCCTTCCGGAGCTGTGCTCCTTCAGCCGCCTCTCCATGTCTCTGGTCGAACCTGTGTATAGCTCGCCCGTCCTGCACCTGAGCATGTAGACTACCCAGCCCAACCTATCCTCTCGAGGGTCGCAAAGGTATAAAGGGAGAGCGGAGCGCTATCTACAACCATGCCCGCCTCCGACTCCAAGGAGATGAAGTGCCCGCGGTGCGGAAGGGCCTCGCTCAAGCGCAAGGAGAACGGGGTCGTCTGCAGCTTCTGCGGCAGTGTTCTCTCGCCAGGAGAGGAGGCGAGGTTCAGGCTCTACGAGCTCCTCAAGCAGCCTTCCTGACGTAGATCTGGTGGATCGTCCTCATGCAGGCATCCATGACGTATTTCACACCAGCGGCCTCGAGTATGCGCCTCGCCTCCTCGCTGTCGAGGCCCTGCTGCGCCCAGAATACAGGCACCTTGCCATAGCGGCCTTTCATCTCGACAACCTGCCTTGCGACCTCGGGAAGGCTCTCGCTCGGCCTGAAGACCTCCACCACGTCAACCGCCCTCCCGAGCTCTTGGGGCAGGTCCAGGAGGCTGGGGTAAGACTTCTCCCCCAGTATCTCGTCAGCCGAGGGGTTGACCGGGACGATACGATAGCCTCTCTCCTTGAGGTAGCGGGGCACGGAGTTCGCCTCCTTCTCGGGATTTCTCGAGGCCCCGACCACGGCGATGGTCTTCGCCCTTGCGAGAAGCTCCACCGGCGACGCGTCGGTCTTCATCGATGTCACTTTGTGACCAGGGTAAGGACGTCTTCGTCCATGAGCTTGTGGTTTATCCCGACCCTCTGCCCCTCGAACTTCACGCTCTTTCCCCATATTAGGGCGTACCTGAAGTCGTCCTTTATCTTCCTGTGGACCTTGTCGCAGATCTGGAGGACGGTGGAGCCGTTCCTGACTATCATCGGCTCCTTGTAGTCCGTCTCCCCGGATCTCCGCCTCATGTAGATGCGTATGAAGTCAAGCCTCTTGTACATCTCCTGCTTGAGCGCTTCGATGTTGAGGTTGCTCTCCGCCGAGATGGGCACGAACCTCATCGGGAGCTTCGCCGTGACCTCGTTGATGAACCCCGCGTTCACCAGGTCTATCTTGTTCATGACCGTCAGCGAGGGGATGTACGCCCTGCTGCCGAGTACAGCGTCGATGAGCTGCTCGTCGCTGACGTCCTGACGGATGACGACGCGGGCGCTGTTCATCCCGTAGACCCTAAGGATGTCCTTGACCGTCTCCACCGACGTCTTGGTGAGCCTGACCATCGGGGCCACGGATATCCCTCCGGTAGTCGTCGTCTCTATTACGAGGTTGGGGGGCTCTTCGTCTACCCTTATCCCCGTGAGCCTGAGTTCTTTCTCGAGGAGGGACCTCGCCTCTGGTTGGAAGACGTCGATTACGAACATCACGAGGTCTGCGTTCCGGGCGACCGCGAGCACCCTCTTCCCCAGACCCTTGCCAGAGGATGCGCCCTGTATGATGCCCGGGAGGTCGAGGACCTGTATCCGCGCTCCTTTGTACTCCAGGACTCCGGGGACTACGTCGAGTGTGGTGAACTGGTAGGCCGCCACCTTTGACTTCGCGTTCGTGAGCATGTTGAGGAGCGTGGACTTACCCACGCTCGGGAGTCCGATGAGGACGACCGTGGCGTCCCCTGACTTCTTCACGTCGTACCCCTGGGCGCTGCCCGACCTCCTGGACTGCTGCTCCTCCTGGTCCATCTTGAGCTTGGCGAGCTTCGCCCTGAGTATCCCGATGTGGCGCTCCGTGTGTTTGTTGACCTGCGTCTTGAGAAGGTCCTCCTCTATCTTCTTGATCTTCTCGGGGACGCCCAACCTAAGCTTCGCCTTCTGGAGGCGGAGAGGGACGGAGTGACTTAAAGCTTCGAGGCGTTGACGCCGGCTCCCCATGAACTGCGAAAGGTGTCGCGCCGGCCAGATGGTCGAGTACGAGAGGAAGGTCCTCGCAGGAGGAAAGGCGGCCACCCTCACGGGCAAGAAGTGCGACAGGTGCGGCTACACGCAGCTCGACAGCGACGACGACGTCTGGTCTGCCGTCGGGCTATAGGAAGAGCACGACCAAAAACTCATTAATCGACCGCGCCCCCTGAGGCTCGTGGGAAAGAGAGCCTTCACCGTCGACACGGGCAAGGAGAAGGTCGAGGTTGAGGGGACAGACTACCAGAAGGTCGCGGTGAAGTACCTGATGAAGCGCAGGCGTTCTCTGCTGTTCAGCAAGGACCCGGTCAAAGTTGAGAGGCTCTGGGAGGACCTCCCCAAAGAGGTCAAGGTGGTCGGCGCCCAGATGACCAAGACCTACGGCGTCGAGTGGGAGAAGGTCGGGACGAGAGAGTTCGCCGGGGCCAGGTTCACCTTCGAGCTTGAAGAGAAGCAGGCATAGCATTGCAGAACACAGAGTCTGACGACCGGTTCAAGGCATCAATCGTGGCGACCATACTCGACTGCAAGACCGAGAAGGCAATCATGCTTCTCTCAGAACGGTACCGCGTGGATGTCCCCAAGCTGGGAGTCGGGACGACCAAGAGGCACTCCAAGGGGGTGCTCGCCGTCTACTCCGCGGACAGGAGGGAGATACGGGCTGTGAGTTCCGATTACTTCTACGACCCGTTCGTGATGCTCCACGAGTTCTACCACCACCTCAGGCAGTTCGCTGGCAAGCACAGGGGCACGGAGAAGAACGCCGACCGGTTTGCTCTGGACTACATCGAGGCCTACAGGAGGGTCACCTCGGAGTCCCCCGCGACCAAGTAGCCTCCGCGCTACTTGCACGCCCGAGGACAACTGCCAACTATAAATCCAGGCGTCGTCTCGTCCCAAAACGGTAGCCTTGCCCACCACAGTCCCGCGGGACGAGTATCCTCTCGCCCCTCAGTTCAGCGAGAGGGACGCCGAGGTGCTGCGCTTCCTGGGAGAGGAGGACCTCCTAGGGTTCACCTTCGAGGGCCTGAGGCGCAGGCTCGGTACACATTCGGAGACCCTCTCGAGGAGCCTACACAGGCTGGAGGAGAAGATGATCCTCGAGAAGACGCCCGACGGCTACCACGTCACGAGCGAGGGGCGGTCCGCGATGGGGGTGGGGCTGCTCTCATCCTCTACCCGTCCTCACGCTCCGGCCCACAGGGTCGCCATACTACGGACGCTCCTCCCCTTCGGGAACGCCTCGAGGGAGGCGACCTCCGGCCTCAAGGGCAGGTGGTTCGGGCCACTACGCTGGCTCGGCTACTCGGAGGACGAGCGCGGGACCACGATGAAGTGGGTCACTGAGGACGGTGCGGTCCAGATTGACGCCGTCTTCTCGGACGGGGAGCTCGTGATCGAGGGCAATGTCAAGGAAGGGAAGGACCTCGCGGACGCGATAAGGGCCTCCTACCAGCTGGTGGGGCACCTTTCCAGATTCAGCCTCGAGGGTCCGGAGGGGCGGGTCGCATTCTACTCCTTGCACAATTAGCGCGGGCTGGCTCCGTCTTGGTGTGACCGGATATCCGGA
>JAFLZI010000032.1 GCA_029785625.1 Nitrososphaerota archaeon
ACGGAGGGAAGGCCATCGACATCTTCAGCGCCGACGACGACGAAGGGCTCGGATGGCTGCTTTGGTTGCTGAAGCACCTTGAGCGGGGGGACAGAGGACACAAGGTCCTGCTGCTCTGTGGAAACAAAGTCGACCTGGCGTTCAGGGAGGGCTCCGTCGCGAGGAAGCTGGAGGAGGAAGGGATGCTCAAGTGGTCCCACATCGGGGAGCTGAAGTCCAGGAACCCCGACGACGTAAGGGCGTCCTACGCGAGACTTTCGGAGTACCAGGTGGTCCTCACCGTCCCGGCCTTCTTCTACAACGCGAACGAGATGTTCAACTCGCTAAGCGACCTGATAGAACTGCTCAAGCAGAGGGGGCGCGTCGTCTGGAGCAGGGACGGGAAGAGGGAGATCTATTGCCTGGCCATCCGCGAGTCGAAGGTCCTTCTTGCGAGCCGGTACTATGCGGGGAAGATACAGAGCAGGCAGGACGCCGAGATGGACCTCATCGACCTTGTCGACAAGGCGTTCCACACCGGGGTAGCCCTCGCCTTCGATTCGCTCCGGTACATGTCGATCACGCCTGAGGTCCGCGACATCACGCACTTCACATTCATAAAAAAGCTGGGGAAGATGAAACTCCCGAGGGAGTTCAACTACGTCCTGAGGTTCGCCGCCCCCCGCTGGCTGCGCCGGATGCGCAAGGGGCAGTTCTGCTTGTACACGGACGAGGATGACGTCTTCTTCGGGGTCAACGAGCCGGTAGATTGGCACATCGAGAGGGGAGAGGCCATCATGGGGAAAGTCGGAATAGACGTCGTCGTCAACGAAAGGTCGAAGAGGCCTCAGAAAGACGAGGCTGAGGACGGGACTGAGCAGAGCGCTCTCGACGAAGGGAAAGGCGACGCCGGCCCGGCGACCAGGAAGTGGAAGGTATCAGATAGCGTCCACAAGAGGGTCGTCTCTCTCATCCTGGAGGAAGGGATGTCGTACTCGAGCGCCATAGCCAAGATGGAGGTGGGGGACGACGTCGACCCGCAGGCATCCGTCAAGATATCCCAGGGGACCGCGTATAACGAGGTCAAGGCGCACAGGGAGAAGCTGTGCCTATGCGACCAGGCCGAGGAGGGGCCCGAGCCGTGAGCGTTCATTCATTCAGTGGCTGTATAGACTCCCACCACCACCATTATGGACGATTGATTGACATCTCCGCGTTTGAACGCGGGGCTGAGCGTCGTTTTTCCTCAAACGACCGAATGAGGAAATTGAACAGAGGCCAGTTCGAAAGTTGAGCGCGAGCGAGAATCAAAGTCCCCTGAAGCGCCGGACGGCCTTCGCATACCTGCGAGTCAGCAGCAGGAAGCAGGACGAGGAGAACCAGAGGATCCAGATCGGGCGCTGGGCCCAGGAGCACGCCGTCGACGTCGACCCTGGAGGCTGGTTCGTGGATCACGCGGTGTCGGGGAGGAAGGTCCCGCCCCTCGAAAGGGACGGGTTCAGGTCTATGTACGACCTGGTGGCGGAGCTAAGGAAGCAGGGAACCGGTCCGTCCAACGTCCTTGTCTACGAGCTCTCCAGGGTGGGGCGCAGCTTCTGGGAGATGCTCGAAGTCGTTAGGGCCCTGGAGGAGAGCGCCCCGATCATCAGCACGTCGCCAAAAGAGTCGTTCCTGCAGATAGAGGACCAGTCGCTCAGGAGGTTCCTCCTTGCCATGCTCGCCTGGGCAGCCGAGAGAGAGGCGGACCTGATCAGCCAGAGGACCCTTGAGGGGCTCGAGAGGGCGCGTCAGGAGAGCAGGCACAGCGGGGTCGTCCCCCTGGGGTATTCGGTGGACCACACAGCGGAAGAATGCCAGCGGCTGGGCCATGACCCGAGGATCTGCAAAGTCCACGGCGTGCTGCGGCTCACCCCCGACGGCGAGGTCGCTTACGAGATGCACCTGGCTGACGCCGACGTCACGCCCAGGGAGATCAGGAAGAGGCTAGACGAGCTCACGCCCAAGCAGGCCTGGTCTCTCCTCCAGAACGTGAAGAAGCACGGGAGGGGGGGGACTATCGACTCTCTGTCAGCTGGCTGAATGCTCTTTCAACGACGTCCGTCGGCGTTGATCAGGTCGAACCCCTGCTTCACCGCGTCCAGGAGACAGTAGTGGCGCGAACCGGCTCTGGGCCTTGCCGCGTAGGCGCTGTTCGCTTCGAAGGGGACCCCGCAGACGTCGCATCTCTCGTGCCCCCGGGCCTTGAGTATGGCCAGCCTCCTCGAGTCGATCAGGTAGACCATGACCACAGCCTGATCATAGGCGGAGGCTGAGGTAGGCGCCTGTTCCGTGGACTGCATCAGCTCGACGCCTCCCTCGAGGCCGCGAAGACCGCCAGCCCGGCCACGGACGCCGTCAGGGTCAGGAAGACGTCCCCCGTCACCCACACGTCGGTGGTGAACAGCTCGAAGGGCCAGACGTAGACGTCTCCGGAGACTCCGATGCCGACGCTGAAGCCCCACCAGCCCAAGAGGATCAGGGCGAAGAGGAAGCCCGTGAGGGTGCCTGCCAGGTAGGAGAAGCGGCTCATCTGAAGGCCCTCCACACCAGATAGGGGAAGCTCAGCGAGTAGAAGACCACGGCGAAGGGGAGGGCCGCGAACCAGAAGACGAAGGGAGGGAGGGGGAGGCGGACGTAGTAGGCGTTGAGGTCCCAGAGGAGGCAGCAGAGCAGCCCCGCCGCGACCAGGACGTCGAGGACCTTGCTCAAACCCCGTCTCGTCACTCTGCATACTCCCCGTGCTTCTTCGCCCTCTGGTGCAGGTCCAGGGCTGCGGAGTTGTTGAAGGGCGCGTGGTCGCACTCTTCCCTGGATGTCCCGCTGCACAGGAGCTGCAACGCCCGCTGCGGTGCTTCCTTCGGCCTGCGCCAGAACCTGACTTCTAGCCTGCGGGTGTCGTCTGTGAAGTCCGCCTCGAAGTGGGTGAACCCGCGCTTCTGGTACTCGTAGATCTTCTTCGGGATGTCGATGATGAGGACCCATTCCTTGTTGATGGCGACCAAGGCTATCCTTGGGCCTCCAAGCCGGTGTATTGAGAGGGAAGGACGCCGAATGACATCATGATATCTCCCCTCCGCGCCCTAACTCTTTCGTAACGTGGAATGGACTTGGCCGTCACGCCTCGCCCTCCACTGGCTGGCGTCTGGACGCCGTCCTCTTCTCGAAGCAGTCCCGGCAGAGGTGGCCGCGCTCCTTCAGGAAGAAGTTCTCTTTGAAGGGCTCGCACTCCTTGCCACAGTCGGCGCAGACGAAGGGCTTCAGGGTCGCGAGGTGGGCCTGGGGGGCTTCGGGGGCGGTCTTGGTAAGGTCCTCCCGGCAGAGGGAGCAGGCGAAGTGCCCTTCCTCGGTCCTGGAGAGGGTCCCGGGCTTGCCGCAGAGCTCGCACAGGCCCTCCTTGGGTGCTTCAGTTGCTTCAGTTGCTTCAGTTGCTTCAGTAGGCGGGGCCCTCCCGAAGAGGCGCAGCCACGCCCTCTCGAGCTGCGACGGCCGGACCTCGAACTTCGTCTCCCCGTGCGAGCCGTCGCGCCTCGGGTCGTGGTAGAGCTCCATGTTGATCAGGGCCCTGGAGACCTTCCTGGCGTCGAGCCTCTCTGAGCCGTCCGCCTCCCTCACCTTTTCTGTGAGGGCCTTGAGGCCTATCCTGACGGGCGCATCCCCGGTCCGCTTGACGAGCCCGACCGCCCCCTCCGTCTTCACCAGCTCCCTGAGCATGATCAGGACCGTGGTTCCGAAGGACTCGGCCGCCTTGGCCGCCTTCTCCTCCTGCTGCTCCCTCACGAAGCTGGCGACCCCGGCTTCGACGCTGGGCTCCCCCTCGGGCCTGTGGGCGTCCAGGAGGCGGGCGACGGCCACGAGGGGCTTAGCCAGGTTCCAGACCCTCCCGCTGAAGTCGAAGGGGTTGGCGACCGAGGGGATGAGCTCGCGCAGCTCGTCCCAGAACCGGAAGAGGGTGAGGTAGAGCTCGTCCCTGACGGAGGCCCACTCGGCGGACCCCTCTGACACCTCGCGGTTGGCCTTGACCCTGTCGAGGGTCCTGAAGAGGATTATCTCGAAGGCGCGGTCGCCGAGGACCTCCTCGAGCCCGTTGATGGAGCAGACGACCTTGGGGCAGTAGGTACTCCACTTCGTGACGCGGAGCCTGTCGCCGTCCTGGGAGACCCTGGTCGCCTTGCCGTTCCGCTGCCACCCCGAGTTCAGGACCGACAGGTAGGCGAGCTGCTCGTCGCTCTTCTCCGCCAGGGCCTCGCCCTCGTCCACGATCATGGTCCCTCGGGTGTCCTGGGCCGTCCGGTAGATGGCGGGGCCGGAGGCGTTGGCGAAGATCTCCGCGTTGAAGGCCATGGTCTTGAAGAGGGAGCCGGTCTTGGTCTTTCCCACCCCCTTCTCGCCCCCCAGCTTCAGGTAGGGGAAGTACTCGAAGAGGAAGAAGAAGTAGGTCGCCAGGGTGTACACCGCGCAGACGGTCGGGCCATGGACCTGGTTGTCGAAGTCGACGTACCACTCGAACTTCTCCCGGACGTCCCTGAAGGTCTTCCAGAGGTCGGGGACCGGGGAGGCCCCGCCGACGAAGGCCTTGATGGAGTCCGCGCTCCACCTCTGCTCCGGGATAGTCTGTGGCATGCTGGCGAGCCAGCCGCGCTTCATGAACTCCTGGTCCGTCGTCTCGAAGATCTCGCGCTTGCTGGTGACGGTGCAGAGGACCATCTCCCCCCTCTCCAGGAGGTTCCCGCGCTTGTCCCTGACGGCCCGGATGCCCGGGAGGGGGACGCTGAGGAGGAGGGTCTCGGTGGGGTTCGAGTCAAGGGCGGGCGAGATGATCCGGACGTCCCCCCAGAGGATCCTGACCTGGTCGCCGAGTGGGAGCTCGTCGGTCACTTCAGGTCCCTCCAGGCCGACGTCCTGACGACGCCCTGGCTCCTGCTGTTCTCTGCGGCCATGACCATCTCTGTGAGGCCGATGGGGCGCTCGAGGGCCAAGTCCCGGGAGAGCTTGGAGGCCTCGTAGGAGAGGCGGTCATGGGACTCCATGTCGTAGAGCTTGGCCTTCTCCACGAGCTGCTGGAAGTCTCCCTGCTCCACCACGGCCCAGACGTCGGTGCCCTCGAGGCGCTGGAGCCGGAAGACCAGGCCCTCCCTCCTGGGGACCTGGACGGTGGCCACGTCCTCGGTCATGGGGCGAGGACCTCCTCGAGCTTCGGGTCGTCGAAGGTCCCTTCTTCGGCCGAGAGGTAGACACGCCGTATGGATATGACGTCGGCCCCGTGGTCCTGCGTGAGCAGCCTCTGGACCGCCGCGGCCGCCGACTCGGGCCTCTTGTACTGGTCGTATTCGAGGCTCGACATCTGGTCGTAGCGGAAGCCGACCACGACGAAGACCTCCCTCTTCCCCTTGAGCTTGAAGTCGCGGAAGGGCTTCACTTCGTCAGCGCCTCCAGAAGGTCCTCGTCGTCCTTGATGTAGAGCCGGAGGTACTGGCGGATGGGGTCCTGGTACTGGACGGAGGCCTCTGTGGTCATGGGGCGAGGACCTCCTCGGGCTTCGCCTCTTCCTTCCAATCGTTGAAGTGGTCCTTCTCTTCCTCTTCGAGCGACAGATAGACGCGCCGTATGGATATGACGTCGGCCCCGTGGTCCTGCGTGAGCAGCCTCTGGACCGCCGCGGCCGCCGACTCGGGCCTCTTGTACTGGTCGTACTCGAGGCTCGACATCTGGTCGTAGCGGAAGCCGACCACGACGAAGACCTCCCTCTTCCCCTTGAGCTTGAAGTCGCG
>JAFLZI010000033.1 GCA_029785625.1 Nitrososphaerota archaeon
TCGGAGCAACCATGGGCTCTGGCGGCTGGGCAGGTTGGGAGTCGGGCTGGGCGCTTGGAACGGGTCCCTCGTCGGCGGGCATCCTCTTGGCCGCGTTCCAAGTAGGAAGCCGCTTCGTCTGCGTCGGCTGTGGGGGGTTCCTCGAGCTCTGACGCGCAGAAGGGAGAGCCGACGGTATCAAAAGGATTATCCCGAAGAGAGAGACCAGGTAAACGCCTGCCACAGCCCCAAAGATGATCAAGAAGAGAGAGAAGACGAGGAGGTTCCTGTTCATTCCCGGCGGGAAAATGCGCAGTCCCGAGTATTAAGGGTTGAAGAAGTGGGCCGGCCCAGATTTGAACTGGGGACCTTCGCCGTGTCAGAGCCTGACGAGGCGAACCTTGACGTCCTAACCATGCTTGAGGGTTGAACTCCATGAGAGTCCAACTTCCCCGCACCTGGCGGACTAGACGACCGGCCCGACGTGTCAGCGCCTTTCACCCCCGGTTTTTATCCTTAGCAGAGGCCGTGGCACCGTCTTCGGTTCGCCGATTGACGAGACGGCAAGACGTGGCTCTATCGATTATATAGCCAAGCACGGGGACGCAACAAGAAGATGACCACGAGTTCCGAGCTCCAGGGTTTCTACAAGCTCTCGATGGAGGACAGAAGGAGGGTGCTGAAGGAGGAAACGTCACTCTCAGACGAGGAAGTCGGGGCCATCGCCAACACCGGCGGGCTGCCGGCCGAGACGGCTGACCACATGATCGAGAACGTGGTAGGGGGATACACCTACCCCCTTGGAATCGCTACAAACTTCAGGATCAACGGGAAGGACTATCTGGTCCCCATGGCTCTCGAGGAGCCGTCGGTGGTGGCTGCCGCGAGCAACGCGGCCAAGATGGCGAGGGTGAAGGGCGGGTTCAAGGTCACGAACACAGGGCCGGTGATGATAGGGCAGGTCCAGGTCGTGAACGTCCCCAGGCCCGAAGAGGCGAAGTCGAAGCTCCTCGCCCGGAAGTCGGAGCTTCTGAAGAAGGCGAACGACCAGGACCCTATGCTTGTCTCCCTCGGCGGAGGCGCGAAGGACCTGAACGTCAAGGTGCTTTCCAGCCTCAAAGGGCCCATGGTGATTGCCGAGCTCATCGTCAACACCGGAGACGCCATGGGGGCCAACGCAGTCAACACGATGGCCGAAGCGGTCGCGCCAATGGTGGAGGAGACCACCGGCGGGAGGGTCTTCCTCAGGATAATATCCAACCTGGCCGACAGAAGGCTGGTCCGTGCCACCGCGGTCTTCGACAAGGAGGCGGTGGGAGGCGAGGACGTCGTGGACGGGGTGGTGTACGCTTACGCCTTCGCAGACGCCGACCCCTACAGGTGCGCGACGCACAACAAAGGGATAATGAACGGAGTTGTCGCGGTGGGGATCGCGTGCGGCCAGGACATACGGGCGCTCGAGGCGGGAGCGCACAGCTATGCGTCGAGGAAGGGGGTCTACAAGCCGCTCACGGTCTGGGAGAAGAACGCGGAAGGGGACCTGGTAGGGACTCTCGAGATGCCCATGGCGGTGGGACTTGTAGGGGGGGCCGCGAGGACTCACCCCGCGGCCAGGGCAGACATCAGGATCCTCGGGGTCAAGACGGCCATCGAGCTCGCGGAGGTCATGGGGGCGGTGGGCCTCGCCCAGAACTTCGCCGCTCTCAGGGCGCTGGCGAACGAGGGGATCCAGAGGGGCCACATGAAACTGCATAGCCGAAACGTCGCAATCTCCGCCGGGGCTACGGGCGAGCTGGTGGACGTCGTCGCCCAGAGAATGGTCGAAGAAAGGAAGATAAGGTTCGACAGAGCCAAGGAGCTTGTGGCCGAGCTGTCGGGCAAGACGGGCTGAACGTCGCCGATCGCTTAAAGTCCTATAAGCGGTCTGGAGCGGTCCCAATCTTCTTGCAGAAGGGGAGCGGGGACTTTCGCTCTATGGTCCCGAGGAACAAGTATCTTCTCGCCGCTTCGTTCGTGGTGCTGGTCGTCGGAGTGCTGGAGGCGACGGACCTGATCGACCTGCCTTTCGGGAGCTGGTTCCAGCTCCTGAGCGGATCGATCTTTTCTTCGGCCACCCTGAATGCCTTCATGTCAAAGTACGGGTATGCCAGCGTCTTCGGGCTGATGTTGCTTGAGAGCGCGTCACTCCCTGTCCCGAGCGAAGTCGTCCTCCCCCTGGCGGGGTACTTCGTCCGCCTCGGCGTGCTGAAGAGCTTCTGGGTCGCCGTAGGGGTGAGCACCCTGGGCGGCCTCGCCGGTTCGCTCGTAGACTACTTCCTAGCGATCTGGCTAGGGAGGCCCTTCGTCGCCGGCCTCCTCAGGCTGTTCAGGATGCACAGGGACGTCCTTGACAGGGCAGAGGCGTGGTTCGGGCGGTCCGCCCAGTGGACGGTCTTCGCCGCGAGGTTCGTCCCGGGGCTGCGGACGGTGATCTCCCTTCCAGCAGGGCTGTTCGAGATGGACCTTGCGACCTTCGCGGCCATGACCCTGGCGGGGAGCTTCGCATGGTCCGTGGTGCTGATCTATGCAGGGTTCCTGGCAGGCTCGGTTTCGGGAACGGGATTCGCTTCTTCTTCGGTGGTGATCGACGGGCTCTCCGGGATTCTGGCGGCCATCTCGGCCGGTTACATCGGGTTCTACGTCTACACGGCGTTCCACAGGGCTGGAGGGGAGCCTACCCTTCCAGCATCGGGACTCTGACCCCCTTCGTCCTGGCGGTCCTGACGGCTTCGTCGTAGCCAGCGTCCACGTGCCTTGCTACGCCTAGCCCCGGGTCGTTTGTAAGGGCCAGCCCTATCCTAGCCTCGGCCTCGGGGGTCCCGTCCGCAAGCACGGCCAACCCCGCATGGATGGAGTACCCGATGCCTACCCCTCCCCCGTGGTGGACTGACACCCAGGAGGCGCCTGAGACGGCGTTGAGGAGCGCGTTGAGTATGGGCCAGTCTGCTATGGCGTCGGACCCGTCTTTCATCCCTTCAGTCTCCCGATACGGAGAAGCGACCGACCCCGAGTCCAGGTGGTCCCTCCCGATTATCACCGGGGCCGAGATGGTCCCGTCCCTTACCATGGCGTTGATTATCTTCCCGAACCTCGCCCGCTCTCCGTAGCCGAGCCAGCAGACCCGCGAAGGGAGCCCCTGGAACTCTACTCTGGCGTGCGCCTTCTTGATCCATCTGACGAGAGACTTGTTTTCCCCGAACTCCCGAATCACGGCCTCGTCCGTCGCGTAGATGTCCTCCGGGTTCCCCGAGAGGGCCGCCCATCTGAAGGGCCCCCGGCCTTCGCAGAAGAGCGGCCTGATGTATTCGGGGACGAAGCCAGGTATCCTGAACGGGTCATCGACCCCCGCGTCCTTCGCCATCTTCCTGATGTTGTTGCCGTACTCGAAGGCTATCGCCCCACGCTCCTGGAAGCTGAGCATGGCCCTGACGTGCTTGGCGATCGAGGCCATGGACAGCTCGACATACCTCTTGGGGTCAGACGCCCTCAGGGCGTCAGCCTCTTTCATCCCCATCCCTTCCGGGATGTAGCCCGAAAGGGGGTCGTGGGCGGAAGTCTGGTCGGTTATGACGTCAGGGTCGAGCCTCGACTCGAGGAGCTCCGGGAGGACCTCGGCCGAGTTCCCCAAGAGGGCGACCGACAGGGCTCTCCCTTCCTTGGCGGCGTCCCTAGCCAGCCCGACCGCCTCCTCCACGTCATCCACGACAAGGTCGCAGTACTTCTTGTCGAGCCTCCGTTGGATCGCCCTCCTGTCCACTTCGACCACCAGGGCGACGCCTTCGTTCATGGTCACGGCGAGAGGCTGCGCGCCCCCCATCTCTCCCAGGCCGGATGTCAGGGTTATCCGTCCCTTGAGGGACCCGCCGAAGTGCTTCGCCGCGACGGCGGCAAGGGTCTCGTATGTCCCCTGGAGTATCCCCTGCGTGCCGATGTACATCCAACTTCCGGCCGTCATCTGCCCGAACATCGTGAGACCGCGCTCCTCTAGCTCCCTGAAGTATGCCCAGTCCGCCCACTTGGGGACCAGCATGGCGTTCGAAATCAGCACCCTTGGAGCGGCGGCCGTGGTCTTGAAGATCCCGACCGGCTTCCCTGACTGCACGATGAGCGTCTCGTCGTTCTCCAGCTCCTTCAGGGACTTCACGATCGCGTCGAACGCCTTCCAAGAGCGGGCGGCCCTCCCTGTCCCCCCGTAGACGATGAGGTGCTCCGGGTCCTTGGCGACCTCCGGGTCGAGGTTGTTCATCAGCATACGAAGCGCAGCTTCCTGGTGCCAGCTCTTGCATGACATCTCCGTGCCCCTGGGAGCCCTGACCACGTGCTTCTGCATGGTTTTCGCTCCCGCTGTCTCGATTTAAGACTTCAAAAGCCTCCGGGAACCCTTATCACGAATGGGTCGGCGCGCAGGGGGACGATGATCGACCTTGCGGTGATTCACGCGGAGGAGTTGGTGACATGCAGAGGCACTGGCGACACGCCCGACGAATCGCTCGGACTCATCGAGGACGGAGCGCTCGCTGTCGACGACGGGAGGGTCTCCTGGGTGGGCACCACGAAGGAGTACGACCAGAAAGGGCTGAAGGCGAGGCGGACCGTCGACGCACGAGGAAACCTCGTCACCCCCGGCTTCGTGGACCCCCACACCCATCTGGTCTATGCCGGGAGCAGGGAGGACGAACTCGAGCGGAAGGTCGCCGGCGAGAGCTACAAGTCCATCCTGGCTAGCGGGGGAGGGATAGCGAGGACGGTGAGGGAGACGAGGAAAGCCTCTTCAGAGGAAATCGTCAAGGAGTCAGAGGGGCGCCTGACCCAGCTCCTGAGGAACGGGGTCACCACCGCCGAAGTGAAGACCGGATACGGGCAGAGCCTGGAGGGAGAGCTGAAGATGCTCGAGGCCATAGGGGTGCTGAAGAGGACATCCAGGGTAGAGCTGGTCCCGACGTTTCTCGGCCTGCACGCCACTCCCCCCGAGTTCCGGAACGCGGGCGACTACGTCAACCACGTCGTGAAAGAGATCATCCCCGCAGTTGCTTCGGCCGAGACCAGGTGCGTCTTTTCAGACTGCTTCTGCGAGGACGGCGTCTTCTCGCGTGAGGAGTGCGGGACCTATCTGAAGGCGTCCAGCGCATCGGGGTTCAGATTGAAGATCCACGCCGACGAGTTCGCAGACTCCGGGGGGGCCTCGCTTGCCGCGGAGCTCGGGTGCACCTCGGCAGACCATCTGGGGAGGAGCGACTCGGCCGGAATCGGGGCCCTGGCCGAGAAGGGGGTGGTTGCTGTGCTGCTCCCCTGGACCTCCCTGTCTTCCTCCATACCGTTCGCAGACGCCCGTTCCATCATCAGGTCAGGGTGCAGGGTAGCCCTGGGGACGGACCTCAGCCCTAACTCCTGGGTCGAGTCTCCGCAGCTTGTCATGAGCCTCGCCTGCGCCGGGATGAAGATGACTCCGGCAGAGGCCCTCCTGGGGTTCACCGTCAACGCGGCCAGGGCAATCGGGAGGCAAGACCTGGGCGTCCTGGCTGAGGGCTCGCCAGCTGACTTCGTCGTCCACTCGTTTCCTAGTTACAGGTTCCTCCCCTACCGGATAGGCGGGCAGTACATAGAGTCTGTCTTCAAGAAGGGGGGAGCAGTCTTCGGGTCAGCCTAGGGGAGGCTCCCTGCTAGGATCTGCTTTGCCAGCTCCTCGATTTCGGGCCCTTGGGACCTGTCTCCCCTGAGCAGG
>JAFLZI010000034.1 GCA_029785625.1 Nitrososphaerota archaeon
TACTGGAAGGAGTACGGCAGGAGCCAGGGGCGTGAAGTCGACTTCGTGATATCGAAGGACTTCCGCGCCGAGGAGCTGGTGCAGGTCACGTATTCCAGCCACGGGCTGAGGGAGAGGGAGGTCCTGGCCCTGAAGAAGGCCAGGGCGGCCGTCGGCGCCAAGAAGACGACAGTCATCACGTGGGATTACAGCGACGAACAGAGCGGAGTAGGATTCACGCCTCTTTGGTACTGGTTGCTGGATTAAATAGAAAAGCGCACGCCCAGCGTTCTGAAGCTGGGTCCAGGCGCTGTATGGCACAATTGAAGAAGTTCTCTTTGCGCAGGCCGCGCGTCTCCCTGGCGCTCATCAGGACGACGTGAGCCGCAGCTCCCTCGTCTGACCGGTTCCCGTATGCGGCCCTCATAATCACCACGCTCGACCTCGGGGCCCTCTCCGCCGCGTTGTTGATGCGATGACAAATAATGCGATTGCAAGAGGGAATGCAACAAGGGGGAATAAAGGGAAAGCGCGCTCACGCTATTTCATGAGCGCGCTGGCCTGCGGCCTGGACGTCCACAAAGACTGGACCGATGTGACCGTCAGGAGGAACATGGATGGAGAGAAATTGATGGGGATGAGGAACTCGACAGACTGACCCTCAATTCACGGTTGCAGGAACTTGACCGAGTTCACGCACTTCGGATTGAGGGGGGCTTTTGCGTTGCGGATGAAGGACTTCTAAAACAGATGTTGGTTCTCAAGCATCAGACTCTTGAGCGCGGTCTCCCACATCCGTAGTTCTGTTCCTCTTCTCCTTCTTTAGGATCAAAGTGGCTCCCGCTCTCATGGGATGCAGTTCATCCCCTTCCTTCCATCCGAGTTCCTTAACGTCATCTGGCGATATGACCACGCTATATCTGAAGTATTCCTTTCCCTTCACCTTCCCGATGGATTCAGAAGTTCGTGCCTAGAGATTAGCGAGTATGCGAATTCCCTCACCCCCGAACTTTCCAAGACATGGCATGTGGACGAAGTGTTCGCCAAGACGAGGGGCGGCGATGTCGTGAAGGGAATCAACAGGGGGCAGACGGGTCAAATGACGATAGGCCTGCCTCTGGAATGTAATGGACAGGGACACAAGGTTCCTTCTCGCCTCACGACTCTCCAAGTTGAGGGACGCGGTAAGCGGTGAAAGGACGCTCAAAGAGACCTTGGCTAACACCCATGACAACAAGCCCGCCAAGGTCTATACCGACGCGCTCAGAGCATACAACGAGGCGGTCGCCTTCGCCTTCAAAGGAGTCGAGCATGTCGCCAAAGCCGGAGTAGGGAAGCCACACGCCACGAACAACAGAGCAGAACGCCTCAACCGGACGGTTAGGGAGAGAGTGAAGGTTCAGAGAGGATGGAAGTCCATCTCAACCCCTCTTGCCGAGGGGCAAAGGATTCACTATAGCTTTGTCAAGTCCCATCAGGCCTTGGACGGGCAGACCCCCGCACAGAGGGCGGGAATCAGGCTTGAGGGGCAGAACAAGTGGCTTGCCCTTCTGAAAGCGGCACTCACCACTCCAGAGGGAACACCCAATTGAGCCACCCCATGGGAGGAACAAAACCGCAGAACCGGATAATTTCTCCACAGCGTTTATGAATGAACTCCGCCCCCTGGGCCGTTGTGGGAGAGCACTCCGAGACTTTCACCCTAGACGTGGGGAGGAGGACCGTGAGGGACCTGGTCACCCGGCACCTCTCGGGGTTCGGCTACAGGCTGACCAAGGAGCAGGGGTGGATCCTCGTCTTCGAGAAGGGCTCCCTCAGGAAGAACATCTACACCACCTCCTTCGACGCAGCCTACAAGCAGGTCATAGTCTCCATAGTCGGGGAGGAGTCCGTCCCAGTCACCACCGTCTCCATATCCTTCTCGCTCCCCTTCCTCATACTCAGGAGGAACGACATGCTCGCCATCAACAACGTCACCAAGGCCCTGAAGGACTACATCGTGATAACGACCGGGTACTCCGACGTGGCAGAGGGGGCTAGGTGTCCCCCGCGACCGAGTTCCTGATGGCGGCCGCCGCGTCGACCGCGTCGCTCCCGTCCACCACGGACGCCCCCAGGAGCCTCGCCAGGCCTGTTGTCTGCTCGTCCGGCCCCGGGGTCGCGACTATGACCAGGCCGGCGTCCTTGAGCTCCAGCTTCTTCAGGGCCGAAGCGGCGACCTTCTCGGCGACCGACCCCCCCTTCTGGCCGAAGACGACGTCCAGGCCGAACTTCTTCCTGTCTGGGCCAGACAGCACGGCCGCGAACTCGAACTCAGCTCCGGAGGCCCCTCTGATCATCCCCGGCGCCTCCACCTTCCACCCGCGGTCTGAGAGGGCGTCGCGGACCACGGCCACCATGGACGTTGTCCTTTCCGCGAACCTCATCTGGCTGCGGACCCGGGCGATCCTCTCCCCAGCGTCCTCCGCCTTCGCGAAGGAGACCCGGTAGAGCCCCGCCATGGTCTCCGCGTAATCCTTGCTGTCCGTCCATATGGCCACGTCCCTGTCGTTCTTCGCCCCCTTGGTGTCGTCCAGGACCAGGGAGACCAGGGTCTGGGCCCCGTCTGCGACCACGAGCCTGCTCCGGGGGGCTTCCTCGGAGTGGCGCAGCTCTGCGGCCTTCGCCAGGCTGTCGGCGGCCTCCAGGGTCGCGCCGTCCACGGGGGCGACCACGCTCACCTTCACCCCCCTCCTGGCCGCCTCCACTATCTTGTCCCCTATCCCGAGCACGTGGGCCTGGGTGATGTCGTTCCTCGTCAGGACCAGGTCCAGGGACTCGGTGGCCAGCTCGACCATCTTCGTCATGGCGTTGTAGATCTGCTCCCTCCCCTGGATTATCCTGAACTTCTGCTCGAAGCTCTCCACCGGGGCCCTGGGGACCTGCTTCCACAGCCCCGCCAGCTCCCCCCGGGCCTCCTCCATCCGGCAGACGACCCCCTTCTGTTCGTCGGTGAGGAGGGAGACGACCCCGTCCAGGGTCTCGGCCTGGTACCTGATCGGCTTCCCAGCCGTCGAGACCACGATCCCCCGCTCCAGGAGGCGCTTGAGCAGCCTGTAGGCCTCCATCCTGCGTATCCCTATGGCCCTCGCCAGGTCCCCGGCGCCGCAGGCGCCGTTCCTGGTCAGGAAGACGAAGGTCCGCGCCTCCCTCTCGCTGAGGCCGTAGATGCCGAGGAGCTCGACGAGGCGCTCGTCCACGGCTCCGCGTGGCTCCGAGGCGAGATAAGAGTTGCCGGGAGGACCGGAACCCGCGAGTCGGCCAACCGAGAGCGCCTAGCACCGGTTGTGCGGCCCCGACGCCGTCCAAGGCCGGCTACGGCTCAGGGAGGGACGACGGCGTATCCCAGCGGATGGGTAGACAGGTAGCTCCCGTACCGCGCGAAGAGCCAGCTGGGCGACCAGAGCACCAGGTGCGCCGTGGCCCCCGCCGGGATTTCGGGGCAGTTGCAGGTTGCCAGCGGCGGGCAGACGCAGCTCGAGTACTCCCGGGTGGGCACGAGAGGCACGAGGAAGACCGCCGCCACGGCGGCAAGCGCGACGGCCACTGCGACCACGGCGGCTTCCTTCCTTCTCATTACGGCCCTGACTTGCGGGGCCCGTCCACTTATGTCTGTCTGAGGGGCCGGAGGGCGAGGCGCATGGCCAGCCCACCCATGTCGTCGCAGAGGTTGCGTCGCCGCTACCAGTGGTCCTCGGAGAGTCCCTCCGGCTCCTTCAGGGACATCCTTACCTCCTGCCAGTCGTCGGTTTCTAGCTTGACCGTTCCGTTGCCCTCGTACTCGTGGCCGTCCTCGTCTCTACAGCGTATCGTTACAGGCACGGACCCCGCGGACGAAAGCGCCCTGAAGCGGCGCAGGCTCAGCTCGATCTTGTCCCCTTTCCTCACCGCGAAGGGGCCGTAGTTCTGGGTCACGTCTCCCCCCGCTGAGAGTCGCAAGTCTCTGGCATCCCCTCCCTTGTTCGCGAGTGTAAGCCTGTACTGCCTCCAGTCGAAGAGGAGCACCTGTGAGCCGGCCAGCGTGGTCCTCAGCTCGATCCTGGGCGCGCCCGCTTCGATGAGTTCCCGCTTCTTGTCCAGGACCAGCCTCCTGAGCTTCGGGGCGAAATCCTGGATGACAGACACGAACACCGACGGCTCCAGCTCCTCGAGGGGCGTCTTCCGCTCGGCCCCGCTCGGGCCGACCGTGACCACCACGCAGTCGCTGGTCACGTAGGCTTCCTTTATCTGGGGCGAATCCGTCGCCAGCGCGCTGCCGGGAATGGGGACGCTCTTTCCCACCCATCCCTGCAGACTCCTGAATTTCTCGACGAGTTCCTTCCTACCCTTTCGCTCAAGCTCGGTCACGCGCTGAAGCTCCTGGTATTCCTTGCTGAGCTTCACTGCACCCTTCACAAGATCGCTCTTCTTTGACCCGGCCTTCTTCGGCACGATCTTGAATAGCCGACGGGACGCCAATTAAGCTCTTTGCGAGGCTCGGACGGGCGATGTCGCTTTGTTGGCTGGCTCCATCCGCCTCCTTGGAGGATGCGCGATGCCATCTGCAGGTTGTCTGGAGGCTCCGCGCGTGGGCATCCCAGGTTGCCTTTCCAGCTGGCCACACTCCGTTCAATCTTCTCCTGTGTGGTTGCCCATCTCACGCCCCCAGCATCACCCTCCCGAACGTGAACGCTCCGGCGGCGTTCGCCACGGCCCTGCCAGCCCTGATGGTCGAGAGGGAGTCCCTGATCGTCGCGAGTATGCTCTCTCCGGCAGCAGAGTCGACCCTCGAGTACGGGACCCTGACCGCGTCCTTGACCCGATGGTTCCCTCCCTCCTTCCGCTCCGTTGCTGGTGACGGCTCTACCCGTGAAGCCGCCCTTGCCGTCGAAGAGCTCAGGGTGCTCCCTCCTCACCTGCTCGATGGTCGACCTCTTGACATCCTGATACTTCGCCTTGGCATACCGAGAGACCTCCCCGATCTTCTCTTTCCTGCGCTCGATGGCCTTCGTCCTCTCCTCCTCACCCTTCGCCTCCATGACCTTCTTGCCCGATTCGGTGAGCTCCTTCTTCATCCCCTTGAACTTCGGGTCGCGCCTCAGCTCCGTCCTCGTCCTGTGGGCCGGGTCGATGAATGACGTGGTCCTTCACCACCTCGGTGTAGTTGTGGGAGCCGTCTGTCATGTTGAAGGACGCCCCCTCGAGCGCCCTGAACAGCACGTCAGCGAGCATCTGGTTGAACGGTCGGGGGGTGCAGATCAGGGACGCGTAGGCCTGAGCCCCCGGCAGATACGAAAGGGCGAACGTGAAGGAGTCTGGGAACGAGGCCCTCCTCCCGTCCTTCCCGTCGACGACGACCAAGTCGCCCTTCATTCATGCCCCTGTGCACTACGCGCTCTTCGCCAAGCTCATCTCTCCAGAGGGAAACTTCGTGGACGTGAACGTCATACTTCAGAGGTACATCTGCAGGGACTGCGGGGGCACCTACACCTCCCGCGGCCCTTTCTACGAAGGCACGATCTACGGGGCGCCCTGGGCGTTGTTCACCGACACCACGAGGGCCGGAAAGGACGAC
>JAFLZI010000035.1 GCA_029785625.1 Nitrososphaerota archaeon
GTGAGGGCCATCGACTCCAGGGGCTTCCTCGCCAGCGCCGCGGTGGGGTTCGCGGTGATCTACGGCGGGGGGCTCAGGTGGTTCTTCATCGTCGCGGTCTTCTTCGTCCTAGGGGTAGGCTTCACCCTCTACAAGTACGGGTACAAGAGGCGCCTGGGGGGCGCCCAGGGGAAGGGGGGAGCCCGCAACTGGCCCCACATACTGGCCAACGGGGGGCTCGGGTCGATCCTGGCGGTCTGGAACCTCCTCCACCCTGGCCAGCCCCTGGCGGCCATGTTCCTGGGCGCCGTAGCCGCGTCGGCGGCCGACACCGCGGCCACGGAGCTGGGGCTCCTCAGCCACTCCCAGCCGAGGCTGATCACCAACCCGTCGAGGACCGTGGCCCCGGGGACCTCCGGGGGTGTCTCCCCCCTCGGGTTCGGAGGGGCAGCGGTGGCGTCGTTGGTCATAGGTGTCATCGCCCTGTCGCTTGGGATACTCCGCGACCCGTACCTCGTCATCCCCGCCTGCCTCGCCGGGGGCCTCTTCGGGGCCGTGGTCGACAGCCTGGTGGGAGCCGCGGTCCAGAGGAAGGGGTACTGCGTCGTCTGCCTGAAGCCCACCGAAGCCCTGAAGCACTGCGGGGAGAGGACCAGGGCCACCCGGGGCTCCCCCTACGTGGAGAACAACGTGGTGAACGTGATTTCAACCGTGGCCGGGGCCGCCGCCGCCCTGGCTATCTTCCTGGCGCTCTCTTCCCTATAGGGGGGAGCCTCGTCAGCGAGGCGAGCCTTTCCTTGAGGGCGGCCACCGAGACCCTCTCCTGGGCCCTGGTGTCCCTGTCCCTGAGTGTGACCGTCCCGTCCTTCAGCGAGTCGTAGTCCAGGGTGACGCAGGCGGGGACCCCGGCCTCGTCCGCCCTGGCGTACCTCCTCCCTATCCCCCCCGACTCGTCGTAGAACGCCTCGAAGGACTCCCTGAGCTCCTCGAAGACCCCCCTCGCTGCTTCCTGGAGCCCGTCCTTGTTCACCAGCGGGAAGACGCAGACCTGGGTCGGGGACAGGTACGGCCGCAGCGCCATCACCCTCCTCTCCCCCTCCCCCTGCATGGACGACTCCATCACGGCGAAGACGCTCCTGTCGATCCCAAGCGACAGCTCGAAGACGTGGGGGAGGACCTTCTCCCCTTCGTCGTCGACGGTGAAGTTGCTCCCGCTCACCCTCGCGTGCCCTCCCAGGTCGTAGTCCCCCCTGTAGTTGCATGCGACCAGCTCGACCCACCCCCAGGAGAGCTTCACCTCGAGGTCGAAGGCTGCCCTCGAGTAGAACGCCCTGTCCTCCTCGGCCAGGACCCTGAACCTGATGTCCTCCGGGCGGATCCCGGCGTCCTCGTAGAACCCTGCGATGAGGGCGAGGTAGTGCCCGGCGAGCTTGTTGGGGACCAACCCCCTCCCCTTCGCCTCGGCCACGGTCAGCTTGGCGTCGGTCCCGTCGGGGAGCCTGAACGCCAGGGCCCTCTCCAGCGCCCCGTCGAAGCGCTTGTCGTCGGCCTTGTTCGGGTTGAAGAAGACCTCCACCTCTGCCTGGTTGAGCTCCCTGAGCCTGATGAGCGCCTGCCTGGGGGCGATCTCGTTCCTGAAGCTCCGCCCCACCTGGGCGATCCCCACCGGGAGCTTGGCCCTCTGGGTCTTGAACAGCAGAGGGAAGTCCACGAATATGCTCTGGCAGGTCTCAGGCCTCAGGTACGCCTCCTCCTGGGAGGGCCCTATCCCCAGCTTGAACATCATGTTGAACCTGGTGGTCCCCGCCAGCCTGGAGCCGCACTTCAGGCACTTCACCCCTGACCTCTCCATCAGCTGGTCGTAGTCGGCGTCGCTGAGCTTCTCAGCGACCCCCTTCCCCGTCTTCTCCTCGACCAGCTTGTCCGGCCTGAAGACCGAGCCGCACTTCGCGCACTTCACGAACGGGTCGGTGAAGCTCGACAGGTGCCCCGAGGCCTCGAAGACCGCCCTGGGGAGGATCTGCGCGCCGTCGATCTCGAGCATGCCGTCCCTCCTGACCACCACCCGCCTCCATAGCTCGACGAGCCTGTTCTTCAGCGAGACCCCCTGGGGCCCGTAGTCGAGGAACCCGGCCGGGGTGTTGGGATAGCTCTCGGCCGTCTTGAAGAAGAAGCCCCTCTGCTGGCCCAGCCTGACTATCTCGTCAAAGCTCATCGGGGTCCGGCCTTTCGCGCTTCTGTGATAAAGCCTCCGCGGACGGAGGAGCCCCCTCCGGGGCGGGGGTGGCCTTCTCGGGGGCGTCTGGCTTCAGCGTCTCCTGGTGGCCGAAGACCCTGTTGGCGTAGCGCCCCAGGAGGGGCCCCTGCAGGAGGATGCTCAGCATCACCACCCCGAAAGTGAGGGTCGCCACCGGCTGCCTTGCCGCCAGCGGGATGGCGGAGACCAGGGCTATGGCCAGGGCGCCCCTCATCCCCCCCAGCGTCGAGACGTTCATCCAGGACGAAGGGGTCTCGCGCCCTTCCGCCTTCATGATGCTCATGATCGGGTAGACCGACGTTATCCTGGCCATGACCACCACGCCGTAGGCGACCAGCAGGGCCCCCAGCCCCGTCGCCAGCAGGAAGATGTTGGTGCTGACCCCGATGAAGAAGAACGCCGCGGCGTTGGCCACGAACGCGATTATGCTCCAGAACTCCCTGGTCATCTCCCCCACCTTCTTGCTGTCTATGTTCAGGAGGACGGTGTTCCCGTAGAAGAGCCCCGTGACCGCGACCGCTATCAGCCCCGACGCGCCTATGGCCGAAGCCACGGCGAAGGACCCGTAGACCGCCACCAGGGTCAGGACCACCTGGGTGACGGCGTCGGAGACCATGGACTGCACCCAGCGCGCCCCCCAGGCTACCCCCAGCCCTACGAGGATCCCCCCGGTGAGGATGTAGGTGAAGGTGGCTATGGCGGTGACGGGCTGTAGGGTGGCCGCCGCCGAGGAGGTCAGGACCACGGTGAAGATCGCGATCCCCGTGGGGTCGTTGAAGACCGACTCCATCTCCACGAGGGTGGCGAGCCTGGACGGCACGTTCACCCGGGCGAAGATCTCGAGGACCGTGGCCACGTCGGTGGGGGAGATGAGGGCCGCGAAGAGGAAGGACACCAGCGGGGAGAACCCGACCACCTTCCAGAGGACCACCCCCACCACCAGCGTCGAGATCAGCACCCCGACCGTGGCCATGACGAAGGCCTGCCTGTAGACGGCGCGGAAGTCCGAGGCCTTGATGCTCATGACGCTCTCGAAGAGTATCGGGGGGAGGACCAGCCCGACGAACAGCTGCTCGTTGGCGAGGTTCGCGAAGAAACCAGTCAGCCCGGCCAGCCCCGCCACGGGTATCGCCGCCAGGGCGAGCCCCATCAGGACGAGGAGGGTGGTGTATGGGGTCCTGATCTTTCTTGCGATCAGGACCGAGACCAGGGCGATGAACAGGAACGCGGCGAGGACGAGGACGATGTAAGCCATGGTCGCGCCCCCTCGGCTGGGGATTCGGCTTAACTGTCTTGCCTTTTCACCCGGACCCCGGCCGGCGCAACGCAGTTATCCTCCCCCCGCCCCAGCGCGGGGGTGCCCCGGCCCCCCTCTCTACGAAGGAGCTCTCCAAGGAGACCTGGCCCGACTTCCAGAGGCTGTTCGGCAAGCGGGGGGAGTGGGGGGTCTGCTGGTGCGCCTACTACCAGCGGGCGAGGCCCATCCCTCCGGACGAGACCCGGGGGTGGTCTTTGGAGCGGAGGGCGAAGAGGAACAGGGAAGACAAAGTGGCCCTGGTCGAGCAGGGCCGCGCCCATGGCATACTGGTCTACGTCGGGGACGACCCCGTGGGCTGGTGCCAGTATGGCCCCAGGGAAGAGCTCCCAAGGATCGACGCCGCCCGGAACTACAAGGCCCTCGGCCTGGGAGGAGGGAGGCTCTGGCGGATCACCTGCCTGTCGGTCGACAGGGCCCACAGGGGGGAGGGGGTCGCGAGGATGGCGCTGGCCGCTGCCCTGAAGTCGATAGAGTCACAGGGCGGGGGGACGGTGGAGGCATACCCGGTCACGCACCGGGGCGCCCTGGCGGTGTGGTTCGGGACCCAGTCGATGTTCGCGAGGCACGGGTTCAAGGTGGTCGGCCCCTACGGCAGGAGCAACGTGGTGATGCGGAAGACTGTCCGGCGCCGGCCCGGGTCCAAGGTCGCCGGCGCGAAACCATGATGGAGCCGAAGGCTGCGACTCAGAGGCTAAATAACCAGGGGTTGTGGACGACCCAGGACTCGCGCCCTTGGCAGCGGACATAACTTGGTTGAGATAGAATACCGCCCCTATCAGAAGATTGTGATCCACGAGATCAGGAAGTTTGAGGTCGGGGCCTTCCTCAGGACGATCGTCGAGCAGGTCGAGGCGCAGAAGCAGTCAGGCACCCCGGTCATCAACTGGGTGGACGGGATAGCGTTCTCAGTCGGCATGTTCCCCCCCACCCCGGAGACCATACAGGAGAACCTGAAGGGGACCGTCCACTTCGCCGTCGTCAATTTCGCTGAGACGAGCTTTCAGGAAGACAAGAGGGCCATCATAAACGGGAGGGAGTTCCCTGTGAAGATGAGGCACGTGACAGACAACCCTGACTTCGTGGACCTCGCGAAGTTCCTCAAGAGCTTCAAGGGCCCGACCACCGCGAGCTGACGGGGCCGCCCGGAGACCTCCGGCGGCCGCAGCTAGGCGCCAGGTCAGTCGGACACGATGAACTTGTAGCCGTAGAGGATCTGCCCCGACTCCCCGTCCACCCTCGCCCGCCTCACCGTAGCCTTCACCGTCGCCCCCATCTTCACCGCCTCGGCCGGGGAGTCGACGATCTGGGTGAGCACCCTGGCCCCGTTGTCGAGCTTCACCACGGCGAGGTAGAAGGGGGCCTGGGCCTCGAACCCGGGGAGAGGCTCGTGCAGCTGGGTGTAGGTCATGATCTTCCCCGTCCTGGGCATCTCCTTGTCGGAGATCTCCTCGGACCCGCACTTCTTGCACCTGTAGACCGGGGGGAAGAACTCCGCCCCGCAGGAGCCGCACCCGCTCCCAATGAGCCGATAGTACCTGTCCCTTATCCTCCAGTACTGTATCGCCAGCTAGGACCCCCTCCCGAAGACGTGCACCGCGCTGGTTGAGTCGACCCCTCCTATGTTCTGGGTGGCCGCGTACTTCGCCCCCTCCACCTGGTTCTTCCCCGCCTGGTCGGTCAGCTGGAGGAACGCCTCCACTATCTGGTACATCCCCGTCGCGCCGACCGGGTGCCCCCTGGCCTTCAGCCCCCCGAACGTGTTGATCGGGAGATCCCCTCCCCTGGAGTACTTCCCTGCCTTCACGTCCTTGGAGCCATGGCCGCGCTCGGAGAAGCCCATGGCCTCCAGCGAGAGCGCCCCCACCACCGAGAACGCGTCGTGGACTTCCACCAGGCTGAGCTTCCCCGGCGCCAGCCCCGCCTCGGCCATGGCCCCCCTGAACGCCTCCCTGGTCGCCTTGAAGTCGAGCATGTCCTCCC
>JAFLZI010000036.1 GCA_029785625.1 Nitrososphaerota archaeon
CCCCCCAGACCGTGGGAGCTTCGTATACGCGAAAGGGAGCGACCTTCGAAAGGGGGAGAAGGTAGTGAAAAGAGGGCAGACCATCAGAGCCCAGGACGTAGGCGCCCTCCTGAGTCTCGGTCTGAAGGAGGTGAGCGTGAGGCGGAGGCTCCTGGCTTCGGTGATAGCAACAGGAAGCGAGCTGACAGACAAAGTGGAACCGGCGCAGGAGAAGGTGGTCAACAGCCACGGCCCGTACTTCCTCTCGCTTTTGCATGCCCTGGGATGTGTTCCGGTCGACATGGGGGTTGCGAAGGACGATCCCGGCGAGATTCGGAGTGCGCTGCGGAAGGCTCTGGCGAGGTCGGACTTTGTCCTCACTCTGGGGGGGACTTCGGTCGGACGGGCGGACCTGGTGGGGGAGGCTGTTAGGTCCCTAGTCCCTGATGTCTTCGTCCATGGGATCAAGATGGACAGAGGCAGGGTGGCAGGCATCGCAGTCGTCGAAGGGAAGCCGGTCCTGATGATGCCAGGGCCGATACAGGGGGCAATGAACGCCTTCATCCTTCTTGGCGCCAGGGTGATTGGTTGGTTGCAGGGGGGCGAAAGGATGGGGGTCGAGGTGAGCTGTCCTCTGGAAGGCCAATGGGAGGCCAGGAAGCGGTTCTCCCATTTCAGAAAGGTGCTCTACGTCAAGCTCGTCCCCGGGGACCGGACGTCCGCCCGGCCCCTGGCCGGTGACACCGAGTCAATCAAAGTCCTGTGCGAAGCGGACGGCTACGTGATAGTGCCAGAGGAAGTCGCGCGCCTCGCGGAAGGGAGCGTCGTCCGGGTAAACCTCCTCCCTGGCTTCTCCTTCTAGGCCCCGATGGGCTCTCCCTTGGTCCAGGCTTCTCCGCCGCCGGAGAGGCTCTCCCTCTTCCAGAGGGGAAGCGTCCGCTTTATGGTGTCTATGGCGTACCTGCACGCCCCGAAAGCATCGGCCCTGTGCTCCGTGGCTACAGCCACCGCCACGCTCACCTCCCCGATGCGGAGCCTGCCATACCTGTGGACCATCACCATCTTCCTGACGGGCCATTTCGTCCTCACCTCCGCCTCGATGGCCGACATCCTCTTCTCAGCCATCCCCTTGTAGACCTGGTACTCCAGTCCTCTGACCGCCCTCCCTTCGTTCCTGTCCCTGACTGTCCCAAGGAAAAGCGTCATCCCTCCGGCCGAGGGGTCCCGCACCGCCCGCAGGACCTTCGCGACGTCGATGGGAGCCCTGGTTATCCTGACTGTCGGGGCCAACCTATCCTCCTGCCACCGGCGGGAGCACTCCTACTTCGTCCCCTTCGTTGAGCGCAGTCCCGGGTTCAGCGACGTCGAAGTTGACCGAGAACTTGAGCGAACCTCTCAGAGAACTCAGGGCCGGATGCGCCTCTTCCAGCATCCTGGCCAGGTCCCGGACCGACGACCTCTCGGGGACGGTCACAGCTTCGGATTCTGCAGACGCCAGCTCCCTGGCCAAGGCGAAGTACCGCACCTTCAACCTCGTAGGTCGTCACCCTCCAATGGCGTTCATGTTCCTGGGCTTGGCCCAGCCGTCGTTTATCCAGGGCATATATCCCACCCCGTCAGGCTTCTTCCAGACCGCGGCTAGGATGTTCTTCGCCAGCTCCTCGTCGCTCGCGCCGTTCCTAACCGTGCTCCTGAGGTCATGGTACTCGGTGTCGAAAAGGCACGACAGGAGCTTCCCGTCGGCCGTGAGCCTGATCCTATCGCAGTCGTCACAGAACGGCTCACTCATGGGCGTAATCAGCCCGATGCTCCCCTTCCCATCCTCGAACTCCCAGAGCGCAGATGTTTCCGCAGACCCTCGCCCCCGGGGAACCATCGGATACTTGGCTGACACCCTGTCGACTATCTCCTTTCCGCTTACCACCCTGTCGTGGCTCCAGATGCCGAGTCCATCGAGTGGCATGAACTCTATGAAACGTATCGCAATCCGCCGCTCGCGGGCGTACTCGACCAGCTCCAGCAACTCGTCGTCATTGAAGCCGCGTATGGCCACCGAGTTAATCTTCACCGGGTTCAGCCCCTCGCCCAAAGCCCTGTCGATGCCGCGGAGGACCCTCGGGAGGGCGTCGACGCCCGATATCTTGGTGAACCTGTCTGCTCTGAGGCTGTGGAGGCTTACGGTGACACCCCTCAGCCCGGCATCCCGAAGTGGCTTTGCCTTCTGCTCCAGGTACCATCCGTTGGTCGTCATATCCACGCTCCGAATCCCTTGAATCTGCACAAGCGACTTCACCAGGCGCTCCAGGTCCCTTCGGAGGAGGGGTTCCCCGCCGGTGACTCGGATCTTCTCTATCCCGAGCGACGCCAGCACGCCCGCTATCCTTTCGACCTCCTCGAAGCTCAATATCTCCTCCTGCGGGATCCAAGACACCTTGTCCTTATCGGGCATGCAGAACAGGCAGGCGAAGTTGCAGCGGTCCGTGACCGAGATCCTCAGCTTCTTGGCGACCCTTCCCTTCCTGTCCAGCAGCTTCCTTTCGCCGACCGTAGCCTTTTCCATCTGAGACCGAATCATAACATCCGCGTAAAAACATTCCCGACGAGGGAACGGCTATAACGGGCGGAGTGGAGCTCATGAGACGTGCCATACCGTCAGGCCGACGTCTCTGAGAAGCCGGTGATTTACCGGGAGGCTATTGCAAGCGGGAGGATCCGGCTGAAGAAAGGAACAATCACTCTCATCAGGAAGGGAGAATTGGCGAAGGGGGATCCTATCTCCCTCGCGGCGATGACCGCCATAACCGCGGCCAAAAAGACACCCGAGGTCGTCGCCCTATGTCACCCTCTCAGGATCGAAATGATCGAACCGAAGGTGAAGGTGGGGGACGGATGGGTAGAGGTGACAGTCAGGGTCGCAGCCCACGAGAAGACTGGGGTCGAAATGGAGGCGCTGACCGCGGTCTCGGTCGCGCTGCTCAACATATGGGACGTTACCAAGGCTTACGAGAAGGACTCCCGCGGCCAGTACCCGAGCACGCTAATAGAGTCCATCAAGGTCATCAGCAAAGTAAAGGGAGGAAAATGAACCCCCACGAGGAGCACAGGAAGGCAGGGGAGAGGAAGCTGAGTGCAAGGGTCTTCACGGTGAGCACGAGCAGGTACATGGCGATGAAAGAAGGGGCGAAGTTCACCGATGAATCGGGAGACGTCGCCGAGGAAGAACTGAAGGGAGCCGGGCACGCCGTCGCGTCACGCGGACTCATCTCTGACGACGCCCAGATGCTCCGGGAAGTGGTGAGGGAGTTCCTTTCCGGCAAGGACGACGTGCTCCTGTTCACCGGCGGGACCGGCATCTCGAGCCGCGACATAACGATAGAGACGGTAAGACCATTCTTCGAGAAGGAGCTGGCCGGCTTCGGTGAGCAGTTCAGACGGGCCAGCTTCGACGAGGTGGGAGCCGCAGCCATGATGACCAGGGCTACCCTGGGCGTGGCGAAAGGGAAGCTCATTCTCTGCCTGCCAGGGTCGCCCAGCGCGGTCAGGACAGCGCTGAGGGAGGTGACAGGGGAGTTGCCCCACGCCGTCCACATAGCCCGCAGTTAGTGTCTGGCGGCCCCGGCAAGGTGGAAGAGCGTCCCGGAACCGCAGGTCCGTCCCTAGAAGACGGGGAAATCAGGGTCCACAGCGTCCGCCCAGGCACGGACACCTCCACGGAGGTTCCTGGCCTTGTACCCTCTCGACGCGAGGAAGTCGACGGCGACGGCGCTACGGGTCCCCACCAGGCAATATGCTACGACGGGGTCGTTGACGTCCAGCTCTCTGAACCTCTTCTCCAGCTCTCCCAGAGGGATGTGCTTCGACCCTTCGAGCTCACCGAAGCTGTTTTCGAACGGTTCCCTGACGTCGAGGAGCTGGATTCTCTTCCCCTCATCCACCAGGCGCTTGAGCTCCACGGGCGTGATTTCGGTGGGCGACGGCTCCCTCCTGAGGCCGCAGAACGCGTCGTAGTCGACCAGGGCTCTTATCGAAGGGTCTGGCCCGCACACAGGACACGCCTTGTTCTTCTTGAAGCGAAGCTCGTTGAACGTCATTCCCATGGCGTCGAAGAGGACGAGCCTCCCCACCAAGGGGTTGCCCTTGCCCAAGAGGAGGCTGGTCGCCTGCGCCGCCTGGATGCTCCCCATTATTCCAGGGAGGACCCCAAGTACCCCTGCCACAGAGCAGTCCTGGACCGTCTCTGGAGGAGGGGGTTCTGGGAAGAGGCACCTGTAGCATGGACCCCTCGACGCATAGAACACCGAGGCTTGGCCGTCGAACCTGAACACACTGGCATAGACGTCCGGCTTGCCCGACAGGACGCACGCATCGTTGATCAGATAGCGGGCGGGGAAATTATCGGTGCAATCCAAGATGACGTCGTAGCTCGAGACCATCTCGAGCGCGTTCCCCGAATCGAGCCGCACCCCATGCGGCACAGGATTCACGTGAGGGTTGACTTCGCGGAGCTTCTGGGCCGCGACGTCGGCCTTGCCTCGTCCGACGTCCGCCTCTGTATAGATGACCTGTCTGTGTAGGTTGCTCTTGGCTATGATGTCATCATCGACTATCCCCACCTTCCCTACGCCGGCAGCCGCGAGATAGATTGACGCCGGGACTCCCAGGCCTCCGGCTCCGACCACTAGGACGCTGGACCCTTTGAGTTTCCTCTGCCCCTCCGGGCCTATCTCAGGCATAGTCAGTTGCCTGCTGTATCTTTCAATCTCGTCTCTGGAGAGTTCGGCCGCGTCGGGCTGTCCGGGCATGGTCGTGGAAGGAACGGCCTCGGCTCGTTAAAAGATTTGGAGCGCCACACGCTCCCCATAAATAGCCAAAGGGTGTTCCCACTCGCGCTTGATACGCGTCAAGCTGACGGCACAGTTGAAGGACTGGACCAACGGAGTCTCTAGCTTGGAGATGGACACGGTCCCGGACCTCCAGTCGATGGTGAGGAAGCTGGATGCCAGGTTTCCGGGCATCGGGCAGAGAATCGTCGACGATCAGGAGAAAATCAGGACCCACGTGAACATATTCGTGAACTCTGAGAACTCGAAAGACCTGCAGAGGGAGATGACGAAGCTCCGTGACGGGGACACGGTGCATATTTTACCATCTGTCGCGGGGGGGTAAGAGGGAGTAGATGGCAAAGGGGGACGGAAGGCAGATTCTGATGGTAGGCACCCGCAAGGGCGCCTTCGTCTTCACGTCTGACAGCGGGCGGAGAAGCTGGAAGCTGTCCGGCCCCGAGCTGAAGGGGAACGAAACCTATCACATGGCCTACGACAGGCGC
>JAFLZI010000037.1 GCA_029785625.1 Nitrososphaerota archaeon
CCAGATGCTATGTCCACAACACGCCTCCAGACTGAGCTCATCTTACTCGCAGCCTAGACGGAGGCTTCGGCAGCCGACCGCAGGCTCACCTGTGCCTTTTCTTGTTCTTTCTCCTGTCCAGGGCCACCACGTCATAGAGTATCGTCCTGAAGTTCACGGTGAGGGTCCGGGCGTAGAACGGCCCCCCGATGTACAGGTTCCTGAGGTCGTGCTCCCTCTTCTCGTGCTCGTGGAACCTCTCGAAAGAAAGACACTCTTCAAAGTAAGGCTCGAGTTCTCGCACGTCAGGGTCCACGGCCACCTCCTCTGGGAGAGGCTCCTGATTTGACGACTCGAGGACGTCGTTCAGCGAGTCCCTGGCGGCGTTGTAGTTCTTGTGGGCTTCCTCGATGAACCTCGGGAATATGCCGTTGGACGCCAGACGGTCGGCGAAGGCACCCCCCTTGTCGTCAGAATACCTCTTCAGCAGGTGGGCCTTGATGTTGAGCTCGTTGGAGTTGTCGAAGGCGTAGAGGAACTGGCGTGCCTGGACCTCGAAGTCGGTCTTGTAGGCGTGGTTCAGGGAGTCACCGAACGCTCCGCAGGCGAGGAAGAACCTGGCGGCCAGGTAGTCCCTCTTGACGATGGCCGAAGCGACCATGTGGGCGAAGTCAGGATCGTAAGGGATCTCGCTCATCAGGATTCCTTTCCTGGTTATGTTCTGCGTCAGAGGGTGGATGGCGCCTATGTCGACGAGCCAGTTCTCGGCGAAGGCGACCTCCTTGCTGCTTACCTTCGACATCAGCTCCAGCTCCGAGAACTTCAGGCCGTACTTGGACATGAGGAGGACCAGGTCGAAGGGGGTTTCGAACTCGAGTGCCTTCTTCACCGCGGTAGGTTTGATGTCCCTCGGGACCGGGGTGTCGGAGATGATGACCGCCTTTCCTGGCTTGAAACGCCCTATCCTCCCTATCATCTGCAGGAGCGTGTTGTTGTCGATGCTCCCGTATCGCAGCGCCTTCCTTCCCAGACTGTCCTTGCTTTCTATGGCGTCGTTGAAGATCAGGACGTTGTCTAGGTATATGTTCACTGACGAGGCTATGACGTTGGTCGCGAAGACCTTGAGGCTCCTGTCGGTCTCAGCCCGCTTCTGTATCCTGTTGACCTCCGACCCGTCGAGCCCTCCATGGATGTAGACTCCGTCGCCGCTCCGGGCGTACTTCTCCACCACGCGCCTGGTGGGGAGGAAGACCAGCCAGGACTCACCCCGGGGCCGGGTGTGGAGTAACCTGACGAGGGCGTCGAACATCCCGTCGAGGTCCCTGGCATGGACTGTTTCGATACCGACCGGGAACCTCCGCCCTGAGACCGAGTACAGGTTCCTGATCCCCAGGAACGAGAGGAATTCCGCCGGGTCGATGGTGGCGCTCATGACCCTGAACAGATTCCCCGCCTCCTGCTCCTGCTTCTTTGCAAGGGACATGCAGAGCTCGAGCTGAGAGGTCATCTGGTGGCTCTCGTCGAAGTAGATAGAGGCCCCCTTCACCGACCCCTCCGCCAGCATCCTGAGGAGGACCCCGTCGGTGACGATCTTGACCCTCCCCCCTGTGTTGACCTTGGTGTCCTTGGTGATGACAGCCAGTTCGTCTTTGATCTTTGGGTGGAGCGCCGAGAGGGAGTAGTAGAGGGCGTTGCAGGAGGCCCTGGACGGTTCCCGGATGAGTATGGTCCTCGTCCGCCCGGCCGACTCGAACTCGTGTATCGGGACCACCGTGCTCTTCCCCGTCCCGACGTCACCGAGAAGCACGAAGTGCACCGAGAAGTCGATGGAATCCAGGATCGAGAAGATGGGGGGCCTGGGGACGCTCTTGGCCGCTGGGACGTCTTCGGTCAGGGGAGCCAGGGGCTCGAAGGAGTCGTCCGTTTCGCTCCCGGGAGACTCTGCCACGCCCTTCACTGCTTCCCCTGGACTGCTGCCCTGAATTCCCGCCGGCCTCCGGCGAGCTCCAGGATCCTGTTCCTGAGCTGCCTCATCCCGTCTCCCCTCACCGCAGATACCTTGACGGTGGTGTAGTCACTGAAAAGGGGGTCCGCCTGTATCTCCGCCCTCGTCTTCGAGTCCAGCAGGTCCACCTTGTTCAGGACCAGGATGACCTTTGCCGGGTCGACCTCGAGCTCGCTCAGGGTGTCCCTGCAGCTGGTGAGCTTGATCCCGATGCTCTCAGAGCTCTCGCTCGCGTCGACCATGAGCAGGACGAGGTCCGCGTGCCTTAGCTCGTCCAGAGTCGACTTGAACGACTCGACGAGGTAGGCCGGGAGCCTGGATATGAACCCGACCGTGTCTGAGAGGAGGACCCTGCTCTTCGATTTCGGGAAGGTGACCATGCGGATAGTGGTAGTGAGCGTCGTGAAGAGGTCTGGTGAAATCTCCTTCGACTCCGCGGTCAGGCGGTTGAAGAGGGTGGTCTTTCCGCTGCTGGTGTACCCCGCGAGCGACACGAAGGGGACTCCGAGCTTCTTCCTCTCTGCCGCGTGGAGGTCCCTGGCCGTCCTGGTCTTCTCGAGCTTTTGCTTGACGAACCCCATCTGGCGCTTGAGGGTCCTGAACCTGACGTCGACCTCGTACTCCCCCATCCCCATGAACCCCGCCTGCTCCCCTTTGGTCGAATGGCGGACCTCGTCCCTCGCCCTGGGGAGCTGGTAACGGAGCTCGGCCAGTTGGACCTGGAGCTTCGCCTCTGTGGTCGCGGCCCGCTTCGCGAATATGTTCAGTATCAGCCTCTCCCTGTCGATTACGGCCACGTGGGTCAGCTTCGACAGGTTGTTCGCCTGGGCGGAGGTGACGCTCTCGTCGATGATGATGACGTCCGACTTGCTCTCGGCTACCTTCCCCTCCAGCTCCTGGGCTTTCCCCGACCCCACCCCGTACTCGGACCGGATGATCGTCCTCTGGGTCACCACCTCTGCCACCTCGTACCCACCGGCCTTCGCGAGCTCGAGTATCTCGCGCCTGGAGAACTCGTCGGGATATGTGACCACTACTGCCCTGGTGCCGAACTCTGCTCCCAAACCCGGTTTCCAAGGACGTGTGAAATGAGCCCCGTAAAACGGTTGCCCGACCTTCAGGCGCGGACTACGCTCGTCCCGAGGAAGTGGTCGCTGAACCGCTGCTGATACCCTTTCGACACGGCTAGGCCGGTTATGACGTCCAGGAGGAGCAGGAGCGGATAGAACTTGCTCAGGTTCCTGACGAAGGCTTCCCCCAGAGTGGGATTCGTACCGGTCTTCGACGCGACCTTGAGGTGGAAGAACCTCTTCCCGAAGGTCGCCCCAGACGAAGACTCCATCAGGGCGAAGTAGAGGACGAAGACAAGGCCTCCGAGCAGGGCGAACCTGCCGTAGGCGAAACTGAACGAGAATCCTGTAAAGAAGAACGGGAACGCCACGATGGTCCCGATTATGGCGAGGGTCACGAAGACGATGATCGCGTCCACGACGTAGGCGAGGAGCCTCTCGAACCAGTACTCCTGGGCCCTCCGGTCCTTCGTGAGGGCGTCGAAGCCGCTGAGGGGCATAGAGGCGCCGGAGGAGGCGGCTGCCTGGGCTCCGCAGGCAGGGCAGTAGGCAGCGCCATCGGGGACATCCTTCCCGCAGCTAGGACAGAACACCTCTGCCAATCACCCTCCCTTCTGGCGTTTCTTTGGGCTTTTATGGATTCACACTAATGTGGCCCTGTACCCCCAAGGAGGGACTCGGCTCACAGAAGAAGAGAGACGAGCACCCCTGCGGCGATGCCTATGACCGGAAAGATAAGCCACCCTAGGGCCACCAGATAGAACGGCTTGGCAGAGAAGAACCTGGTCTTGTACGAGAGCCCTGCCCCGAAGACCGCCGCGTTCTGGACCATGGTGTTGGACATTGGGATGCCCGCCAGGGTGGAGGCCTCCACCAGCAGTGCCGAAGCCAGCATCGATGACGTCGCGTTAGAGTACCCGAGGTCGAACATCTCCGTGCTCACCCTCCTGATAACTCCGGCGCTGAGGAAGAAGGTGCCGAGGACGACCCCAGCTATCGCGAGCGCGACCGAAAGCGCGCCAAAACCTTCGACCGCGACTATCAGCCCTATCGTGTTCGCCCCAAGGGTGAAGGCGAAAGCGAACGAGATTAGGAGAAGGAGCGCCTTGAATGCCTCCACCTTCGCCCAGAAGCTGTTGGCTCCTAGTCGTGACGCGAGCCTCGCGATCAGGGGAGTGGCTAAGAGCGCTGCGACGGGGGCGGTGACCCACACCAGTATCATCAGGAAGAAGTACCCGGTGAACCCCAGGGACACCCCCGCAAGGAGCGCAGGTAGCGTGAGAGTCAGAGGGAGCGGGAGTCGGGCGAGTTGAGCGGCCGCGAAGAGCGCCAGGCTCAGCGCCAGGACCACCAGGACCACCTCTGTGGAGAGCCCCCCGGCCAGGTGAGAAGCGGCGGTCGTCATACTGGTCCCCTGGAACAGGAGCCCGAGAGACACCCCGGCCGCCTCCAGGGCCAGCGCCGTCTTCCGCTTGACTACGCGTGCGCCTATGAGGTTCCCCACGCACGCCTGGGCGTTGTTCCCCGAGACGAGGAGGACCAGAAGGGTGGCGACCGCCAGCAGGAGGGCTCCAGCGACCTCCAATCCATCACCTTGAGATGGCGTTCGCAATCGCGAGGACGAGGTCTGACATGTCCTCCACCCCGTCCTGTATGTGGTCCAGCTTCCTCATCACCTCGGTGTAGTGCTGGAACGAAAAGTAGTCGAAGAGGCCGCGGTTCGCGTACAGGGAGTCGAACCCCGAGTCCTTGAGCTCGTCCCCCTGCTCCTCCAGAGCCTCGATGTCCTTCCTGAGGGACCTCGCCTCCTCCATGCTTCCAGCCTCCAGGAGCCTCCCGAACGTTTCCAGCTCCCTGTCGGCGAGGCCGACCATCTTTACGAAGATCTGGACCATTTTCTCGAGCATCGGGAGCTCGATGCCGCTCATCACGATCCTGTTCACCTCGCGGGCGACGAAGTAGTAGTCGTCGAAGATGCCGTCCATCAGGTCGGCGACGTGGAGTAGGTCCCTGAGGACCGAAGGGTTGATGGCACCGTTCATGATGTCCTCGCCGAGCTTGAAGGTCAGCTCGTCGCTCTCCTTCTCGAGGGTCCTGATCCTTTCAAGCACGGTGGGGTCGTCCAGGCGTTCCTGGAACAGCCTGGTGGCGAGGGGGGTCTCTTCCCGCGCCTTGTCGACGAGCCCCTTCAGGCGCTCGAATATCCCCTTCTCTCCGGCCATAAGGAACCTGATCTTCAACTTGGACTGT
>JAFLZI010000038.1 GCA_029785625.1 Nitrososphaerota archaeon
TCGGACGATTCCAAACGATCATAGGAATCATAGCAATCATCGTCGGCATCTTGGGTCTCATCTAAACTACGTAAAGCGACGAGGAAGGGACGGGCGAGGCGCTACTCTAGTGGTAACTCCGCCTCGTGGCGGCACGTAGCTGACGTCGGCTTGGCACGGTTGCCAAGCGCGACAATCATGTTCTCATTGCAAAATCGACTGCTGGAGGCATGCGAAACGTGAGGCGGTCGGACTGAGCAGAGAGAGTGTCAAAGAGGCCCTGGGTGGGATTTGAACCCACGATCGAGAGGTGACGGCGCAGGCCTCGTGTCACGGGGCCGGCTCCACAGCCTCCTATGCTAACCAAGCTGCACCACCAGGGCCGCTCGTTGCGGCGGGTCGCCGACCGTCTTTATGTCTTAACTGGTTCCCCACGAGCGGACGCAAAGCATATCGGCCGACCCCGACCGCGACGCGCCGTTGATCAGGTGGTCCTTCATAGAGCTAGACGAAGTCAGGTCCACCCAGGAAGTGGCGAGGGGCCTCGCAGCGGAGGGCGCACCAGAAGGCACGACAGTGGTCGCCAAGTCTCAGATCTCAGGCACGGGGAGGCTGGGGAGGAGGTGGCTGTCCCCGGAAGGCGGGCTCTACCTGTCGTTCGTGCTCAGGCCGGACCAGATTGCCCTCCCCGAGCTGGCTACCATCGTCTCCACCACGGCGGTTGCCGAGGGCATCGAGAAGAGCACCGGCCTTGCTCCAACGATTCGATGGCCCAACGACGTCATGCTCGGTGGGAAGAAACTTGCAGGGGTGATCGCCGAGGCGCAAGCGTCGGGGGGCGTGGTGTCCTCAATCATAGTCGGGATAGGGGTAGACTGCAACAGGCGCTCGGCAGGCCTGCAGTCTCTGGGAGGAGAGGCGACCACGGTCGAGGAAGAACTGGGCAGGCCTGTCGCAATCCCCGAAGTCATGCGCTCCATCCTCGGCTCCTTCTCCGTGCTCTACGCCAGATGGGCCGCCGGGGAGGACGTGCGGGAGGAATGGACGAGGAGGGTGGCCACCCTCGGGAAGCAGGTCCTGGTCAAGCTGAAAACCGAAGAAAACCCGTTTTCATGCACCGCAACGGCGCTCGAAGACGACGGAAGCCTGTCGATCTCGCTTGCCGGGAGAGGCAGGGTCGTACGGGCCGAGGATCTCGAGTGGCTCAGAGAGCAGAGCTAGCGCTTCGTCAATCGACTACTGGCGACCGACGGCACGGCCTCGGCCGCCCATCCTTTTTATCGACAGACTGGGCCCGACCCCCAATTGAGTGCAGGCGACGCCGAGAGGGAGCTCGGAGAGATGAACAAGGTCGCGGAGCTGGGCGGAGGGAAGGAGCGGATCGACGAACAACACAGGAAGGGGAAGCTTACGGCCCGCGAACGGATAGACCTCCTCTTCGACCCGGGGACGTTCAACGAGCTGGACAAGTTCGTCACCCACAGGTCGACAGACTTGGGGATGGACCGCTCGAAGCCGCTCGGGGACGGCGTGGTCACTGGGTACGGGAAGATTGACGGCAGGCTCGCCTACGTCTACTCTCACGACTTCACGGTCTTCGGCGGCTCCCTCGGTGAGGCGCTCATGAAAAAGATCACGAAGGTGATGGACCTCGCGCTCAAGAACGGCGCGCCGATCATCGGGCTCAACGACTCCGGTGGTGCCAGGATACAGGAGGGGGTCTTAAGCCTCGCAGGGGTGAGCGAGATGTTCTTCCGGAACACCCTGGCGTCCGGTGTGATCCCGCAGATCAGCGCAGTCCTCGGGCCGAGCGCAGGCGCCGCTGCCTACTCGCCCGCCCTGACCGACTTCGTGTTCATGGTAAAAGGGATCGGACAGATGTTCGTGACCGGCCCCGAGGTGGTGAAGGCCGCGCTGGGGGAGACTGTCACATCCGAAGAGCTGGGCGGAGCCGCCGTCCACTCTGCACAGAGCGGAGTAGCCCACTTCGTTTCTGAGAGCGAGAAGGAATGCTTCTCGTCCATCAAGCGGCTCCTGTCCTTCCTCCCACAGAACAGCTCAGAGCTCCCGCCCGCCGTCACGACCCCGAACGAGGCGGCCAAGGAAGACCCGGAGATGAACGCGCTCGCTCCCAGCGAACCGTACAAGACCTACGACATGAGGACCATCATCCTGAGGCTTGTAGACGATCAGGACCTCCTCGAGGTGCACGCCGCCTGGGCGCAGAGCGTCATCGTGGGGTTCGCACGGCTCGCAGGCAGCACCGTCGGCATAGTCGCTAACCAGCCCGCATGTCTCTCAGGGGCGCTCGACGTCGACAGCTCTGACAAGGCCGCGAGGTTCGTCCGCTTCTGTGACGCGTTCAACATCCCCATCCTCACCCTGGTGGACGTCCCCGGGTACATACCGGGTACCGACCAGGAGCACCGGGGCCTCATCCGCCACGGCGCCAAGCTCCTGTACGCCTATTCGGAAGCGACCGTCCCGAAAGTCACAGTGGTAGTGAAGAGGGCCTACGGAGGCGCCTACTGCGCCATGGGGTCGAAATACAGCAAGGCAGACATCTGCTACGCGTGGCCCGGGGCGGAGATCGCGGTCATGGGCCCGGAGGGAGCGATCAGCATAATCTACAGGAAGGAGATAGAGGCCTCTGCCGATCCGGACGCCACCAGGAAGCGGCTCGCAGCCGAGTACAGGAAGAAGTTCGCCAACCCCTACGTCGCGGCGGGGAGGGGAATAATCGACGAAGTGATCTCGCCGACCTCGACCAGGCCCAAGCTCGTCGCAGCCTTCGAGTCCCTGAAGTCGAAGTCCGAGTTCAGACCAGCCAAGAAGCACGGGAACATCCAGCTGTGACCTTCAGTTGTTTGACAGCGTCCTCATAGCGAACCGGGGGGAGATAGCAGTCCGGATAATCCGGACCTGCAGGCTCCTTGGGGTCAAGACGGTGGCGATATACTCCGACGTGGACGCCGAGGCGCTCCACGTCAAGCTGGCCGACCAGGCGGTAAGGATAGGCCCCGCCGACCCCGGGGACAGCTACCTGAACATAGACAAGCTCGTGCAGGCCGCCGCGGACGCCGGGGTCGACGCCCTCCACCCGGGATACGGATTCGTCTCCGAGAACTGGAACCTGGCTGAGAAGTGCCGTCAGGCCGGGATAAAGTTCGTCGGCCCCAGCCCCAGAACCCTGGTGGTTGCCGGGAACAAGGTCGACTGCAAGAGGGTCGCGAGGCGGGCCGGGGTCCCCGTTATCGATGGGGGAGAGACGGTATGCTACACCCCGGAGAGCGCCCTGGACGCGGCCCGCGAGCTCGGCTACCCGGTCCTCCTCAAGGCGGCGTTCGGGGGCGGAGGCCGTGGGATACGGGAAGCCTACGACGACAGGCAGCTCGCCCAGGGGTTCAAACTGGCCTCGACCGAGACAAGGCGTTCCCTCGGGAAGTCGGGGCTCTTCGTCGAGAAGCTCGTCAAGCCTGCCCGGCACATCGAAGTCCAGATAGTCTCGGACGGCAGGGGGAAGGTCATCCAGCTTGGTGAGAGGGAGTGCAGCATCCAGCGCAGGCACCAGAAGCTGCTCGAGATGACCCCTGCCCCTGGCCTGGACGAGCTCGCCAGGATGATGGTCGCAGGATACGCCGTCGACCTCGCGAAGGCGCTCTCCTACGAGAACGTCGGGACAGTCGAGTTCCTGATGGACAAAGACCAGAACTTCTACTTCATCGAGGTCAATTCCAGGCTCCAGGTAGAACATCCCGTCACCGAGATGAGGGCGGGTTTGGACCTCGTGAAGGAGCAGCTCGAGATCGCGGCCGGGGAGGGAGTGGACTACGGGCAGGACGACGTTGAGCTGACGGGGGCGGCCATGCAGTGCAGGATCAACGCTGAAGATCCCGCGGCGGGGTTCGCACCGTCGAGCGGGAGGATAGAGCGGCTCTTCTTTCCCGGGGGCGCCGGGGTGAGGATAGACACCGCCGTCTACCCCGGTTACGAAGTCCCCGAGTACTACGACTCCCTGCTAGCCAAACTGGTGGTCAGGGGAAACGACATGGAGGATGCCCGGAAGAGGATGCTCCTCGCCTTGTCGGAGTTCGAAATCGAGGGGGTGAAGACGACTGTCCGGCTCCAGAGGTTCATCCTGGAGCACGAGGAGTTCACGGGCTGGAATCTCGACGTCGAGTTCCTCAGGAGGAACAGGATCGTCGAGTCATACGTCGAGAGGGTCGCCGCCGACCGGGCCGAGCTCGCCAGTCAGGGAGCGGCCATCGCGGCAGTGATAATGGAGTCTGGAACAGGCACGGGGCCGGTGGTACGAACGCGGCCCGCCCCCATGAGGCAGCAGCCAGTCCAGAAGGCGAGGCACTATGACGCGATATGAGCTGAACAGCGACGACGGCGACTTCACCGTCGACGCGGTCTCTGCGGGCGACGCGTACGGCGTGACGGTGTCAGGGAAGGCGTACAGGCTGAAGATCAGACCAGGGTCGTCTGCGGGGACGCTCGTCGCCGAACTGTCGGGGAGGCCTCTCATCGTAACCTCTGTCAGGGCGACCCAGTCCAGTCTAGAGCTGACCATAGGCGGGGAGCGCTTCGCCTACCGACGTGTAGCACCTGCGACCCGCACCGTAGCCGCAGCAATCGCACCGACTTCTGCGAGTCCGAAGGACGTCATCGTGGCTCCTATGCCTGGCAAGGTGATTTCAGCCCTCGTCCAGGAAGGGGCGAAGGTGAAGGCTGGGGACCCCCTGGTGATACTGGAGTCGATGAAGATGGAGGTGGCAGTCAGGGCGGACCGCGACTGCGAAGTTGCGGAGGTCCTGGCGGAAGAAGGGGCCGCCGTCAGGCGCGGCCAGGGGCTCGTGAGGGTCCGCTAGAGCGCCTTGTCAATGGCGTCGAAGTCGGGGTATTTGCCCGGGTTCTCTCCTACCCACTCGTAGACGATCTTCCCCGATCCGTCTACCACGAAGATGGCCCTGTTGGCGCCGTCGTACCCCTCCATCCCTCCTAGGTTCTTCCAGACGACACCGTACTCCCTGATCGCTTCTCGCTTGAAATCACTGAGCAGAGGAAAGCTCAAGTTGTGCTGCTCGGCGAACGCCTTGTTGGCGAAAGGAGGGTCGACCGAGATCCCGACAACATCAGCTCTCAGCT
>JAFLZI010000039.1 GCA_029785625.1 Nitrososphaerota archaeon
TCAGCTACGACAAACCCACATTCCTTCTCTTCGCAGCCGCTGGCCCGGTCTGTATCCAGAATCAGCCCTCGCCTACCTGTACGACGTTCTCCAGTAGCGGCGTCAGCGCCCTATCCTGTAACTCGAATCAGGGGCCCTGCCCAGGGATAACCGCTCCTGTTTTCCTAGTTTCGCACGGCTGCCTCGGAGTGGAGTTGGTGAAGTGCAGCTACTCCAACGGCAACTACGGCCAGAACTCCCCGTACGTCACAACCCTCTACACATAGTGATCGACAATGAAACTAGGCTTTGGCGGCGGGAAGAAGCAGGAACCTGTGGAAAAGGCCCAGCAGAAGCGCAGCTTCGTCGTCCGCTTCCCTTTCACCGGCACCCCCGTCCCCGCCGGGGGGATGCTCCTCGACCGGTACCCCCTGACCAACCCCTACGCCTACGCCGCGATAGTCGAGGACGAGAGCGGTGGGAGGAGGTACTACCTCGACGAGGTCCCGCTCACCCATGGCGAAGCGAACGTCTACAGCTACATCCTCGACAAGCTAGAGACCGAGCTCACCATCCCGCGCGCCGACGTCGACCCCAAGAAGTACTTCGCCGAACAGGCCAAGCGCATCGTCGCGAAGTACGGGATCAAGGTCGCCCCCATCCCCTGGGCCAAGATCCTCTACTTCGCCGAGAGAGACCTCGTCGGCTTCGGCGTGCTCGACGCGATGCTGAAGGACCCCAACATCGAGGACATCTCGGTGGACGGCGTCGGAAAGCCCATCTTCGTCTACCACCGGCGTTTCGAGAGCCTTGGGACGAACATGGTGTTCACCAAGGACGCGGATCTCGACAGCCTGATCACGCGGCTTGCCCACATGTCGGGGAAGCACATCTCCACCGCCTTCCCCATACTCCAGGGGACCCTCCCGGGACGCCACAGGCTGATGGCGACCTTCAGGCGCGAGATCTCCCCGTACGGGAGCACGTTGACCATACGCAAGTTCAGAACGGACCCTCTCACCGTCACAGACCTGCTCAACTCGCGCGTCATCGACCAGAAGATGGCCGCCTACTTCTGGCTCCTGATGGAGAACAAGGCGACCTCGCTGATCGTGGGCTCGACCGGCTCGGGCAAGACGACCCTGCTCAACGCCCTCCTCACCATGACCAGGACCAACTCCAAGATCGTCACGATAGAAGAGGTGCAGGAGGTCAACATACCCCACTTCAACTGGACCGCCCTCCTCGCCAGGGAGAACTACGGGGCCACCGGGGACATCTCCAGCCAGGTCAACCTCTTCGACCTGGTGAAGGCGGCCATGAGGATGAGGCCGGATATCATCGTGGTGGGAGAGGTGAGAGGGGAGGAGGCGTACGTCCTCTTCCAGGCGATCTCGACCGGTCACGGGGGGATGTGCAGTCTGCACGCCGACGACGTGGAGTCCGCCATCCAGAGGCTGACCTCAAAGCCCATGGACGTCCCTCCAGCGTTCATCCCGTTCCTCGACCTCACCTTCACCGTCCGGAGGATATCCATCCCCAACCCCGGCGGCGGCTTCCGCGCCGTGAGGAGGATAGTCTCGGTCGACGAGGTCGTCAAGGCGGGTGAGTACTTCAACGCCTTCAGGTGGAACCCTGCCACCGACGCTTTCAAGCCGTCCGAGCTCAGGGGGAGCCCCAAGCTCAACCGGCTCGCGAAGGACCTGGGCATGACCCTCGCGGACGTCACGGAAGAGCTCAACAGGCGGTCCGTCGTCCTCAGGTGGCTCCAGGAGCGGGGTGTCCGCAACTTCCGCGAGGTCTCGGCGGTCCTCGAAGACTACTCCGCAAGGCCCGCGCTGGTGTTCCAGAAGGCGGCCAAGGAACTCGGGATCGCGGGGACCCCTGAGGCGGTCGCCGCGGAAGGCTTCAAGCTTTGAAGCGCACTGGTCCGTCTGCCGCGGAGCCGAAGCCGAGCCTGGGCCCGCTGGACGTCGTCTCGGGGTTCTCGTACAAGCTGTTCGGCCGATACTCCAACGGCATAGCGGCAAACAGCCCCTGGCTCAGGGACGAGATCATGGGCTCGAACATGCGCATCACCCCCGAGGGGCTGATCTCCCTGGCGTTCTTTGGCACGGTCCTCTCCGCCCTGATATTCGCGGCTGAGATCGGCGTAGCCCTGGCGCTGGCGAACCCCTTCCTCCTGCTCATATCCGGCGCCTTCGCAGCCACCCCTCCCCTCGTCTTCCTCCTGGTCATGCGGTCCCCAAAGATAAGCCAAGGCTCCAGATCCGCCGCCCTCGAGAACGAGCTCCCGTTCGTGGTAGGGTTCATCGTCGTCCTCGCTGGCGGAGGCATATCCCCCATCGGCTCCCTGCGAAGGATCGCCGGGATGACTGGCATCTTCCCCAACGCCGCCAAGGAGGCCAAGAGGATCCTCCTTGACATCGACGTGTTCGGCCTGGACCCCGTCACGGCCCTCGAGAAGGCCGCAGAGACCAACCCCAACAAGCCGTTCGCAGAGCTCCTGTACGGGTACACGACCATAATCAAGACCGGGGGGGACATTAGCTCCTTCCTCAACAACAAGCTCAAGGAGATCTACGAAGCGAGGTCCATCAAGGTCAAGAAGGCGTCCGAGACCATCGGAACCCTCGCCGAGGGGTACGTCACCATCACCTCGGTCCTCGGCATAAGCCTGTTCGTGCTGTTCCAGTCCCAGGCCCTGATCAGCCACAGCTCGTCCGGGCTCCAGGGGATCGAAGTGTTCGGGATGGTCGGAGTCCCAGCGTTCTCCATGCTCTTCATGTACATGCTGAACGCGGTGCAGGCGAGGTACCCGTACATAGACTACAGGGCGTACAAGGCCTTCGGGCTCTCCGCCCCCGTCGGGGTCGTGCTCTTCGCCCTCCCACTCCCGTTGGACCTGTTCTTCCACACGTCTGTGGCGCTCCTGGGAGCGACGGTCGCGCCCATGGTGGTGGCGATCAGGGCTGCCAGGGAGAAGAACGCGCTCGAGAAGGCCCTCCCCGACTTCATCAGAGACATATCCGAGGGGAGGAAGATAGGGCTCTCGCCGGAGCAGACCATCCAGTCCCTCGCAGACAAGCACTACGGCCTCCTCTCCAAGCACGTCAAGAAGATGAGTTCCCAGGTCTCTTGGGGGGTCTCCACGGTCCAGGTCATCAGGACCTTCGCCGACGGGGTGAAGAGCTGGGTGACGAGAGAGGCGGGGATGCTCCTCACCGAGGTGATAGACGTCGGCGGGGGGACGGTCAAGAGCTTCTCCGACCTGGCCGACTTCACCAGGAAGATGAACGACCTCGAGGGGGAGAAGCGCTCGGCGCTCAAGCCCTACCTCTTCATCAACTACTTCGCGGCCATAATGGTCATAGTCACCACCTTCATAATGGCTTACTTCATCTCCACGCCGATCAACCTGGGCCCGACTGGGACCTCCGCAGCGTCAGCACCCGCGATAGACAAGGGCTCCATCGACATCCTCCTCACCGTGGCGGTCTTCGAGAGCTGGTTCATCGGGATGGTGGGGGGGAAGATGGGGGAGGGGAGCGTCGCGGACGGGTTCAAGCACGCGTTCGCCCTCGTCGTCATAGCCATAGTCGCGGTGTTCATCGCCCAGGCGGTCATGCACCTGAGCTTGCTGTAGCAGGTGACATGGATTGCGAATTCTTACCCGGGTTCCTTGTAGCTGAAATATCTTGAAACGTCCGAGCCACAAGATGATGCGGAGCAACCCAAGCAGAACCGCCATAGCGATGCTCGTTGCGCTCTTCCTCCTTGGCATCGTGGCCAGAGGTTATGCCGCAGGCCCATCGGACACCTACGGATACCTGTCGCTCACTCCGCTCCCACCCGACCTTCCGACCAGCGCGAACGGCACGTCGTCCTTTCCGGCCCTCGTGGTGTCGGTGAACAACGCCCAGGGCAGCCCCGTAGTCTTCCCTGTGAACACCGAGGTGTACCTCTCTTCGTCTTCCGCCGTGCTGTCCGTCCAGCCTACGGTGACCGTCATGGCAGGGGAGCAGTACGCCGTGGCCAACGTCATCACCACCGAGACCCCAGGCAACAGCACCGTCACAGCGGTGGCCCCGGGCTTCCAGACCGCATCGGCGTCGTTCACCACAAGCCTCCCGAGAGGGTTCCCGACCCAGCTCAGGATCTTCCCGCTTCCCGGCGAACTCCTCGCTGGCACGCCGACCAACGCGAACGTCGCCGTGGAGGTGCTTGACGCGGCCGGCCTCCCCGCCAGGACGACCCAGGACGCCAAGGTGCAGCTGACGTCTTCAGACACATCCGTCCTGGAGGCCACAGGCACCATTATCCCGGCGAATCAAACGATAGGATTCGGATCCGTCAGCGTCAACGGGCAGCAGAGCGGGACGGCCTTCATCACAGCCTCCGCTTCGGGCTACGTCAGCGCCACAGCCGCGGTGACGGTCGCCAGCGTCAACGACAGCCCGAACACGCTCCAGCTCGCCATCCCGCCTAATCTCCCGGCCGACGGGAAGACCTACGACGTCCTGACCGTTTCGCTCGCATACAACAACACGAGCCCGGCGGTCTCGCAGACAGGGACGTCCGTCACCCTCACCTCCTCGAGGCCCGACCTCGTGTCGATAGACGTCTCCGGACCAGTCCTCATACCCGCCGGCCAGACCTTCGTCACGGTGCCGATAACCACCTCCGCAGCTGCGGGGTCTGCGCTCATCACCGCGTCCTCTGCGAACTTCGTTTCTTCCACTGTGAAGGTGACCACCGTGAGCATCCCTCCGACGAAGCTCGGCATCTATCTCGCCGACAGCCACGCGCTCTTCTCTGCTACCGCGGATAGCTTGAGCATGGTCGTCCAGCTCCAGGACTCCCGAGGGGTCCCTGCCGACGCCAGGACATCCCAGAACGTGATCGTGTCATTCTCCAACACCACCCTCTCAAAGGCCCTTGTCACCCTGACCATATCGAAGGGGGCGGACCTCGCGTACGCCACCGTCCCGTTGAACGGCGCGACAGAGGGGACGTTCACGGCCATCTCGAACGGTCTTTTCGCCGCTTCGACGAAGTTCTCCTCGACCCTCCTGGGAGATTAGGC
>JAFLZI010000003.1 GCA_029785625.1 Nitrososphaerota archaeon
GCGGACCGGAAGCTGAAGGTACCGAGGGTGGGGAAGGACGTAGACGTCTATGTGAAGAGGAAGAGGACCGGCGGAATCGAAGACTCGGACTACTTCAAGTGGGAGAGGGAGTTTCTGAGTCGCGGGGTCACAGCGGCCGACGTGAGGAAGGGCCAGAAGGACTACTTCCTCCACCTCGAATCCTGGGACTTCCCGGAGCTCATAGACATCAAACCCGACAGCGGAGGGACGTACATACACTCGGCGACCGAGGCTTACAACGAGGAAGGCGAGAAGGAGGAGGGGGTGATCAAGAACTGGGTCCGCCACGTAGGCTTCAGGTACGCCCAGCTACACGCGTCCGGCCACGCGCCTGAGGAGGAGGTGTTCTCCCTGGTGGACAGGGTGGGCGCCGCCAGGGTCGTCCCCATCCACACCGAGCATCCGGACGCGTTCGCGCCGAAGGCCAGTCGGAGAGAGCGGAGGGTCGCGGTCCCCGCCAAGGGGAGACCCATAGTGATAGGCGCCTAGGCAGGGTCCGCGTCTTGCCAACCTTGCTCTGCGACGTCGGCGGAGTGCTGATCGAGAACCCGTGGGTGAAGATGTCCGAAGAGATCGGTCGAAAGCTCGGCGTGGACCCAGGGGAGGTACTCAGGCTGCTCATGGGGCTCAGCAGGAGGCTCGACAGCGGGGAGCTTGCCCTGAGGCAGTTCCATCATGCGCTGGTTGCCGCCCTCGGGGCCGACTACCCGTTTCCCCAGCTCGAGGAGCGCCTGGACGCCGCCCTGAAGAAGAACCGGGCGGTGTGGGACTCGGTCCAGGAACTGGGACGAACGGAGGGCTGGCAGGTAGTGGCCCTGAGCAACATGTCCAGGGAGGTGTGGGGCTCCCTCCAGAGGAAGTTCGGAATCGGCGCCCTCTTCGCCTCCGTCGTCCTGTCGTTCGAGCACGGGGTCCTCAAGCCTGACCCGGCGATCTACGCCCTGGCGCTGAAGCAGGCAAAGGCGCGCGCAGACGAGTGCATCTTCGTCGACGACGTGGAAGAGAACGTCGAGGCGGCCGCGTCCCTCGGGATAACGCCGTACCTGGCGAGGCGGCCGCGGGAGACTGCGGACTTCATCAGGTCCCTGGGGACCCGCTAGGCGCCGGGCCCAGTCCCGACAGACGAGGAAAGTCAGGTTAAGAAGCACCCCGCGCGCGGGCCGAGGCCATGGGAACCCAGGAAGCGAGGGACCTCGCCGAGGCGGCGGTCTCGAAGGCGCTGAAGGCGGGGGCGTCCTACGCCGAGGCCAGGGTGCAGGCGACCTGGGAGAGGGAGTTCGGGCTCAAGAACGGGGAGCCGCAGCCGTCTATATTCGTGGAGGGGTACGGCATAGGCATCAGGGTGATCGCCGGGGGTGCGCTCGGTTTCGCCGCGACCAACGACATGCGGAGGCGGACGGTGGCCGAGGTGGCGGCCAAGGCGGTGAGGCTGGCGAAGGCGTCCGCCGTGGTGCTGCGGCGGCCAGTGGTCTTCGACCCCGCCAGGCCCGCCAAGAAGCGGTGGGCTGCCCCTGAGACCGAGAAGATCGAGAACGCGGACTCCGCCTGGCTGAGGGGGGTGCTGGTGGACATTGACGGCAGGATCTCTGAAGGGAGGGCCGGGGTGAGTCTGCCAGGGAGGCTCCTCTACCTTTCGGCCGAGCTGCAGGAGAGATACTTCGTCAACAGCGAAGGCGCCAGGGTGGTGGGCCGGGTCCCGCGAGTGAGCTTCGGCTGCTCCCTCACTGCCATGGAAGGGGGCGCAACCGCCCAGAGGTTCATCCAGCAGGGGGAGACCGGGGGGCTCGAGGTGGTCAAGAGGATCGGCCTCGCCGAGAAGGTGGTCGAGGAGGCGAGGGCCATGGGGAAGGTGCTGAAGGCCTCGGGGATGCCCCCGACAGACCCGGTGGACGTCGTGCTGAGCCCTGAGCTCTCGGGCATCGCCGCCCACGAGTCGGTTGGGCACCCGCAGGAGGCGGACAGGGTCCTTGGGAGGGAGGGCGCCCAGGCGGGAGAATCATACCTGAAGGCGGACAGCCTCGGCAGGAAGATAGGGAGCGAAGAGGCGAACGTGAGCGACGACCCCACCCTGCTGCACTCCAATGGATACGTCCCGGTGGACGACGAGGGGGTGGCGGCGAAGAAGCGCCTTCTGATCAAGGGAGGGGTGATCAACGAGTTCCTGCAGAACAGGGCGACGGCCGAGCAGTTCGGGGTGAGGAGCAACGGGGCGGCGAGGGCCGTCTCCTTCGACAGGGAGCCGATCATCAGGATGTCGAACACATTCGTGGAGCCGGGGGACTACTCCACCGATGAGATATTCAAGGAGGTGAAGCATGGCGTCTTCTTCAAGACGTTCACCGAGTGGAACATAGACGACAAGAGGCTGAACCAGAGGTACGTGGCGCTGGAGGCCTACCTCATTGAGCACGGCGAGCTGAAGGGGCTGGTCAAGGCACCGGTCTTGGAGATCACCACGCCCAGGCTCTGGGGGAGCGTGAAGGCCAGGAGCAGGCACATGGAGTTCGAGGCCGCCACCTGCGGGAAGGGGGACCCGATGCAGGGCGCGCCGGTGTGGACCGGCGGGCCGGAGACGCTGCTGACCGGGATAAGGCTGGGGGCGAGGTAGCCATGGACCTTGAAGAGCTGAACCGCCTGGCGGTCCGCACGGCCGAGGCGCTGAAGGTCGACGACGCGGTGGCGCTCAGCGCCCGAGGGGCAGACAGCATGATACGGTTCGCCGACAACTCGGCGACCGTCGTCAACAGGGTCGAGGAAGCGGAGCTGACGGTGTATCTGGCGAAGGACAGGAGGAGGGCGATCGCGGCTACATCGAACCTCTCCTCGGCGGCGGTGAAGAAGTTCGTGAAGGACCTATTCGCGTCCATGAAGGGGCTCCCCCAGGGGGAGTACGTCCCTCTCCCCGAAAGAGCGGTGAAGTACGGCCAGAGGGGCGGCTTCGACAGGAGCCTGGGCGACTCGGAGGAGAGGCTCCCCGAGCTGGCCAGGGCGGCCATAGACTCCTCCCTTGACGCGGGGGGGAAGAGGTCGGCGGGGGTAATCAGCGCGGGGAGGGTGACGGTCGCCATACTGACCTCGTCCGGCACCAGCGGCTCCGACTCGAGGACTGCCATCACGCTGAACATCAGGTCCTTCGGCGAGGGCGAAGCGAGCGGCCACGGGCTCTCGTGCTCGGCAGACCTGCGGGGGTTCGACCCGGCAGAGGCTGGGAGGAGGGCCGGTGAGGGCGCCAAGAGGATGCGGCAGGCTGCGGAACCGGAGGCTGGGAAGTACGAGGTCCTGCTGAGCCCGACCGTGGCCTCGAACCTCATCGAGACCGTCGCCGGGGCTGCGTCTGCGTTCTCGGTCGACGCGGGGACTTCGTATCTCGCTGAGAAGCTCGGGAAGGAGGTCGCCGCGCCGTCCTTCAGCCTGACCGACCACGGGGTGACGAAGGGAGGCCTCGGAGGGCGGGCGTTCGACGACGAAGGGTCCCCCACGAGGACCAACAAGATCATAGAAGCCGGGGTCCTGCGAGGATACCTGCACAACCTCACCACGGCCAAGAAGTGGGGGTCGGAGACGACGGGGAACGCCGGGCTCATCGCCCCTCACCCGTGGAACTTGGAGGTGGGCGAGGGTGACTCGAGCTACGACGAGATGGTCAAGGAGATGAAGAAGGGGATCGTGCTCACGAGCAACTGGTATACCAGGTTCAAGAACTACAGGACCGGGGAGTTCTCCACGGTGCCCAGGGATGGGGCGTACCTCGTGGAGAACGGGGAGATCACGAAGTCGCTGAAGGGGATGCGCGCCGGGGACGACCAGCAGAGGCTGCTCACCGCGGTCAGGCTCCTGTCGAAGGAGCGCGAATGGATCCAGTGGTGGGAGGTCGACACCCCCACCCTTTGCCCCTGGGTCCTCGTCGACGGCGTCAGCATCACCCGGGCCTACGGCTAGGCCTCCGGCGACTCAGGGGACTGCCGGGAGGGCCTGGAGCGCCTGGGCCAGGGCGCCCTCGTCCGGCTCGTAGTCCACCAGCCTGTTGGCGAGTTTGTCCTCGTAGGCCTTCAGGTCGAGGAGGCCGTGGCCGCTGAGGTTGAACAGGATGGTCTTCGCCTCGTTCTTCCGCTTGCACTCGAGCGCGAGGTCGATGGCCGCCTTCACCGCGTGGTTGGACTCGGGGGCCGGGACTATGCCCTCCGTCTGGGCCATGAGGATGCCCGCCTCCATCACCTCGTTCTGGGAGTAGGCGACGCTCCGCATGTAGCCTTTGTCGATGAGCATGCACATGGAGGGCGCCTTGCCGTGGTACCTCAGCCCACCCGCGTGGATCGGGGGGCACTGGTAGGTGTGCCCGACGGTATGCATCTTGAGTAGCGGCGTCATCTCGCCGGCGTCCGCGAAGTCATACCTGTAGGCTCCGCGGGTGGTCGAAGGGACAGCCTTCGGCTCGGACGCCACGAACTCCGCTTCGCTCTTCCCCCGGAGCTTGTCCCTCATGAAGGGATAGGCCAGACCGGCGTAGTTGCTCCCTCCGCCGATGCACCCGACGATGTAGTCTGGGTCTTCGCCGAACTCCTCCATCTGGAGCTTCGCCTCCTGCCCTATCACCGACTGGTGGGTGAGGACGTGGTTGAGGACGCTCCCCAGGGCGTACTTCGTGTTGTCGTGGGTCACGCAGTCCTCCACCGCCTCGCTGATGGCGATGCCCAGGCTCCCGGGGTGATGCGGATCCTTCTCGAGGAACTTCTTCCCGGCGTTGGTCCTGGGGCTCGGCGAGGAGTGGACCTCCGCTCCATACACCTCCATGAGCGTCCGGCGATACGGCTTCTGCTCGAAGCTGCTCCTCGTCATGTACACCGTCAGGTCGATGTCGAAGAGGGCGGTCGCCAGGGCCAGGGCGCTCCCCCACTGTCCGGCTCCCGTCTCGGTGGTCAGGCGCTCCGTCCCTTCCTTCCTGTGGTAGTACGCCTGGGCTATGGCCGTGTTCGGCTTGTGGCTCCCGGCCGGGTTGAGGTCTTCGCGCTTGAAGAATATCTTGGCCGGCGTCTTCAGCTTCGCCTCCAGGCGGGTGGCCCTGTAGAGAGGGGTCGGCCTTCCGAGCCTGAGGTACGCTTCCCTGACCTCGTCGGGTATCGGGATGAACTCCTGGGTGGAGACCTCCTGCATCACGCACTCCTTTGCGAAGAGTCTGAGGAGGGGCTCCGGGGACATGGGCTGCATCGTCCGCGGGTCCAGGGGCGGAGGGAGGGGCTCAGGGAGGTCGTGTTGTATGTTGTAGTATGCCGCCGGGAGCTTATCGGACGAAAGGACAGCCTTCAGCTGCGTTGCGCTCATGGTCCGAGACCCCTTCCGGGGGGTTAAATCGAATCGTGCCCGAAACTGTGCATCGGGTTCCGCGTTCGGGCCAGGCGGAAACGCTCAATAGCGCACAATTCAGGACATGGCTCGTGTGGCCTAGCATCAGGAAGCAGTTCGAGAGGCAGGTGGTCAGGCCAGACATCGTGAGGAAGATGATAGAGTGCGGGATGAAGGTATCCGAGGACGAGAAGATCTACGTCGGCGACGTGGAGGTCGGATTCACGGCCGTCGCCAGGGCCGTCAACGTGGACAGGAGGGTGGTGAAGCAGACGGTGCAGCAGATACGGCAGAACCGCTACCTCTACTCCCTCTTCTCCAAGACCGCCCCCCTGGGGACCAGCCTCGTCGACGTCGTGAACCTTCTCGGCTACACGGCGCTGGTGATTCAGGCCGACCCCAAGTCCCCGGGGATCATGGCCGCGGTCGCCGAAATTTTGTCGCGCCACGGCACGGTCGTGAGGCAGGCGGTCGCCGAGGACCCAGAGATGGTGCAAGACGCGAAGATGACCCTGGTGATCGAGGGGCAGCTCAACGGGCAGGTCATAGAGGAGCTTCATGGCCTGAAGGACGTGCGGAGCATAAAGATCCTGAAGTAGGATGCCCCGCAGGTTCGACGTCGCCGTGATGCACGACTACTTCGTGGACAGGCTGGTCCACGTCAGCGGGCTCGGGAAGACCATGGCTGGGGTCGCGGAGAAGGCCGCGTCCGGAGGGGGCGGCATCCATGGGACCGGGCAGGAGGAGATCAGAGGGGGGAACGCCGTCAACCTCGCTCACGCCCTCGCCATGCTGGGCCTGAGGACGCTGCTGATCACGCACTGCGAGCCAGCCCACGAGCACCTCCTCAGGAGCGCGTTCAAGGGGCTGAAGGCCGACCTGAGGGTGAAGCCGCTCCCCGCGGGGCTGACCGTCGCCTTCGAAGAGAGCGTGAACGTGATGCTGTCTGACGGGAGGGGGGCTTCGGATTTCGGCCCCGCGGCCCTCGATGAGGAGGACTGGGGGCGCCTCGAGGACGCGAGGGTGGTCTGCTCGGTCAACTGGGCGGCGAACCGACGCGGGACCGAGCTGCTGCAGGGACTGAGGAGGCGCCTGGGGCCCGAGAAAACTATCTACATAGACCCCGCCGACTTCAGGGACAGGCTGGACAAGTTCAGGGAGCTCGCCAGGCTCATCTCGAAGGGGGGGCTCGTAGACTGGATCAGCATGAACGAGTTCGAGAGTCAAGCGGCTGCCACGGCGCTTGGGATAGAGTCCGCGGACAGGGCATCGAGGTGCGTCTCACTCGCGAGGGCCCTCGGGGTGGTGTTCGACATGCACTGCGTCGACGGCGCATATACCAGCGAGGGGACGAGGGTGACAGGGTGCCCCACCAGGGTGATCCGGACGCGCCGCCTCACGGGGGCGGGGGACGTCTGGGATGCGGCGTCGATCTATGGGAGGCTGAAGGAGATGGACGAGCCAGGGCGCCTTAGGTTCGCCAACAGGGCGGCGAAGCTCTATCTGGAAGCGAAGGAGCCCCTACCCCCTACGCTGTCGCAGCTGAAGGTTTCCTAGCTCTACTTCTCCAGCATCCTCGAGAAGGTCCATGAGACGGTGTTGAGGATTTCGTTGAGCCTCGCCTTGTCTCTGTAGTTCTCTATTATCAGCTTCCCGACGGACCCGTTGACCTCCTCCACGTCGAACTTCAGCCCTCCCCCCTTTGCGAGCTTCCCTCCCCGCTCGAGCTCCTCGTCCTTGGCCTTCATCCCCTCCAGGATCTTGCCGAGGAGGAAGGACTTGAACGGCGGGGTGGTCGCCTTCAGGACGACCCCCGAGGGCTCCACGGCCACTGCGTCCGAGGTTATCGTCGCGACGGCGATGACGTCGCCCCCCTTGTCACGCTTCAGCTCTCGCACCTCGGGGACCTCCTTGGACTCGGCGAGCAACTCGATGGCGGGCTTGAAGGTGGTGGCCCTGAGAGTGGCGTCGACGTAGCCCAGGGTCTCGTTGAGCCTCCCGATCTCTTCCTGTAGCTGGGCTATCCTCCCCTCGAGCCACAGCTTGAGCTCGGCGGCTTTCTTCACGTCCGTGTCGGCGGAGGACATCCATCAGAGTCCTGGGGTGTCGCGCTAAAAACGTTAGGCGGCGGCCGGGGCGGAGGGAGCCGGAGGGATGAAAGTGTTAAGACTCCGGGGGCGAGGGCCGCCCCGTTGCTGAGGCTGAAACGAAGGGCGTCGGTCGTCGCTTCAGCCGCAGTCTTCGCCGCGGTCTACGCGGTGCTGGGGACCATCCCGGTCTCGAGGCTGGTCCTCGGCGCGGGCAACTTCCTCACCGCGAGCAACTTCATCACCCCCCTCGCGGGGATGATGTTCGGCCCCTATGTCGGTGGGTTCGCGGCCATCGTGGGGGACCTCCTCGACGTCTATGCGGGTGTCATCGCCTTCAACGGCACCGGCCTCTCCATCATGGCGGCCGACCTGGCCACGGTCGTGGTGGCCGGCCTCGCCTTCGGAGGGAGGAGGAAAGCTGCCCTGGCGGTCCCCCTCGCGGTCATCGTCCTGTACTGGGCCGACCCGATTTCGGTCCTCTTCGTCGGGCCCGTCCCGTTCACCTGGCTTCACATGGTCTCCGTGGTCCCCCTGGCCGTGGCCCTGGCTCTGGAGGGGTCGGGCAGGATGTCGAAGCTGAACCCCGCGTTCGTGGTCAGCGTCACATTCGCGGCCCTGCTCTGCGGGCAGCTGACCGGGACCCTGGTCGGCCAGGAGCTCGCCGTCAGGGTGTTCGGGACGCTGTCGCTGGCGGCCTGGCAGGGGACGGTCAAGCTCTTCTTCCCCCTATACCCGGTGGAGCGCACGTTCTTCACGGCCGTGGGGTCTGCAGTGTCCCTCCCTGTCCTGCGCGCGCTGAAGCGGAGGCAGGTCGCGCAGCGGCCGCAGTGAGCGCCGCGGAGGATTTCGGGAGCACCCTTTAATGGACTTCAGGCCGGGGAGGAAATCCATGCCTGGAAAGGACGAACCCTTCGCGGAGGCGGCCGAGAGGTTCCGAAGGCTGCTCCAAGAGCAGGCCGAGAGGGCGAAGAGTATAGGCGGGCCGGTCGAGTGGCTGGACTACACCAAGCTCGACAGGCTGGTTATTGGCGTCATAGGCGGGGACGGCATAGGTCCGATCATCGCGAAGGAGGCGAAGAGGGCGTTGGAAAGCCTCCTGCGGGACGAGCTGCGGTCCGGGAGGGTGGAGATCAGAGAGATAGGCGGGTTGACCATAGAAAACAGGATCAGCCAGATGAAGCCGCTGCCGGATGAGGTCCTAGCCGAGATAAGGAAATGCCACGTGCTGCTCAAGGGCCCGACGACGACCCCGGAGGAGGGGAGCGGGATGCCGAACATCGAGAGCGCGAACATCGCCATCAGGAAGGCTTTCGACCTTTTCGCCAACGTGAGGCCCGTGAAGATGCCGTCTCAGGGGATCGACTGGGTCTTCTTCAGAGAGAACACCGAGGGAGAGTACGTCCTCGGGAGCAAGGGATTCATGGCGACCCCCGACCTCGCGGTCGACTTCAAGGTGATCACCCGCCCTGGCTCGGAGAGGATAATCAGGCTCGCCTTCGAGCACGCGAAGAAGACAGGGAGGAAGCGGGTGACGGTGGTGACGAAGGCCAACGTGATCAAGACAACCGACGGCCTCTTCCTGGAGGCGGCGAAGAAGGTCGCCGGAGGGTTCCCTGAGATCAAGTGGGACGGCTGGTACGTCGACGTCTTCACCGCCAAGCTCATAGACGAGAAGAGGAGGCGCGGCTTCGAGGTGGTTGTCCTCCCGAACCTCTACGGGGACATCGTCACAGACGAGGCGGCGGAGCTGCAAGGGGGGGTCGGCACCGCAGGGAGCGCCAACATCGGGGCGAGATTCGCGATGTTCGAGGCGATCCACGGCTCGGCGCCGAGGATGATCACCGAGGGGAGGGGAGAGTTCGCGGACCCGCTCAGCCTGATGAGGGCCGCGGTGATGCTCCTCGAGCACGTCGGCCTGCTGGAGAAGAGCAGGAAGCTCGCGAAGGCCCTGGACCTCTGCGCGCTGTACGAGCAGAAGGCGAAGATCACGGGGAGGGCCGACGGGGCGACAGCCGTCCAGTTCGGCGACTGCGTGGTCGCTGCCCTCTCTGACCCGCGCCTGGACGAGAAGTGGCTGTCGTATCAGGCGGGCTGAAGCCACCCTCAGCCGCGGATGCGGAAGTCGCGGTGGTTCCTGGAGGAGGCAACTTCGACGACGACCCGGTCCACCCTGGCCCGGGGTGGGCCGACCCTCGCCCAGTCTACCACCCTCTGCACCTTCCGCTCGTCCCCCTCCAGGAAGGCCTCCACTGAGCCGTCGGGGAGGTTGCGGACCCAGCCGCGGACCCCGGCGTCCGACGCCAGCCTGGCCATGCTCACCCTGAAGGAGACCCCGTGGACGAGGCCAGTTATCCTGACATGGACAGCCTTCGCCATGGGCATCACTACAGCAGGGGGAACAGGCCCTTCAGGCCCTCCGCCACGAATGCGACCGCGAGGGCGGCTATCAGCAGCGCCGTTATCCTGGAGAGGGCGATGGTCCCGTTCTGCCCCATGTACTTCCTTACCCACTCGGAGCTCGAGAGGACGAAGTAGGCCACCGCGGCGTTGCACCCCACGACGAGGAGGGCCAGGAGCGGGCTGTATGGAGGGGCGGATATGATGATCACGGTCGAGATGGCCCCCGGCCCGGCCAGGAGCGGGGTGGCCAGAGGGAATGCGGCGATGTCAGACGGCTGGAGCCCCCGGGACCTGTCCTCATCCCCCCTCAGATGGTCGACTGCCACTATGAACAGTATGATCCCCCCTGCGACGCGGAAGTCGTTGATGTTTATGCCGAATATGTCGAAGATGAACCACCCGAAGAGGGCGAACAGGACGAGGATCGCCGTCGAGATCACGATCGCGTGCTTCACGATCCTCTTCCTGGACCCCGCGACCCCCTCGGTGAGCCCGATGAAGATCGGAACGGTCCCCACGGAGTCGACCACGGCGAAGAGGAGGACGAAGGCCTCCACGAAGAGCGCGATGTCGAAGGCGAAGAATGACGCGAGGTCCGGCATCGCTTCACAGGCCCCGGCGTCCAAACGGATAAATAATCAGGTGAGCACATTCTAGGATGATTTGGCCCAGGTGGATCAGTCTGCCGTCGACGCCGCGATGGCAAAGATCATGGACCCCGAGCTGGGGAGGCCAATCACGGACCTCAAGCTCATCGACAAGATGACCGTCAGCGGGGGGTCAGTGGAGCTGGAGTTCCACCTCACGGCACCGTTCTGCCCTCCCATGTTCGCCCTGAAGATCGCAAGCGACATCAAGCTAGGGCTACTGTCAGTCCCCGGCGTCACCGAGGCCAGGGTCACCCTGCGGGGGCACTACCTCGCGGACGCGGTCAACAAGCAGGTGAACAAGGCCGCCCCGCCCCCGGCGCAGTAGGCGCGGCGCAGGCGCTCCGAATAGCGTATAGAGAGCGAACGCCAGGCATAGAGACGTGCCTGCACGGAAGGCGATAGAGATGGGGAGGGGGACCATACTGGTGTCGCTCCCCAAGGACTGGGTCAGGAAGAACGGGATCAGGAAGGGCGCCGACCTTTCGGTGGAGGAGCTCTCCCCCGGGAAGCTGATGGTCAGACCATACGATGGGGGGGAAGAGGAGCAGAAGCAGGTGGTCATCGAGCACTCTGGAGAGGACTTCGCCAGGGTGGTCAACGACGTCACGGGGGCGTATCTCCTGGGCTACGACCTGATCAAAGTCGCGGGGGCGAAGGTGATCACCCGGGAGGAGAGGCAGGACATCAAGGACGCCCTGAAGAGGCTCGTCGGACTCGAGATCCTCGACGAGGACTCCAAGCGGATCACGTTGCAGTTCCTCCTCGAGCCGACGGCCATCACCCCGGAGAAGATCGTCAGGAGGATGTCGGGGCTCTTGGACGGGATGCTCAAGGACACAGCCGACGCCCTGTCGAAGGGGGATCCGAGGCTCCTCTCCCTGGTGAGCGAGCGGGACGATGAGGTGGACAGGCTCTACTTCCTCCTGGTCAGGGCGACGAGGGCGGCCGTGGTCAGGGCCGAGGTCGCGGAAAGGTACGGCCTTTCGCCGGTCGACCTCCTCGACTACAGGGTCCTGGCGACATTCCTCGAGAGCGCAGGGGACGCTGTCAGCGAGCTCTCGGAGAAGCTCCACGCGGTGAGGGTCCCGAGGCAGCTCGCCAGGGAGTACTCGAAGTGCGTGGCCATGCTGAAGGCGATGAACGAGCTGGCCACCCAGGGGTTCCTGTCCCGGCGGGCCGGGAAGACTAGGACGGTCAACAGCCAGATGGACGCCATGGCCCGCGAGATCACGTCGAACCTCGCGGCGATATCGAAGTCGGCCCCAGGGGACAGCGCCAGCGCGGCGGAGATCCTGGCGTCGCTCGAGAGGGTGAGCAAGCTGCTGGTCGACGTCTCAGACCTGGCTGTGATCACCCAGCAGGTCTCCTAGGAGATGCGCCGCATAACGCTTAATTAACGTGGGCCGTCCCTCGCCGACTTGCCGAAGTATCTTTTCGTCACCGGCGGGGTGATGTCGGGGCTCGGGAAGGGTATCATCACATCTTCAGTGGCGAAACTCCTCCAGCTTTCAGGGGCCAGGGTGACCTGCCTGAAGATAGACCCTTACCTCAACTTCGACGCCGGGACCATGAACCCGTACACCCACGGCGAGGTGTTCGTCACAGACGACGGGGGCGAGACCGACATGGACATCGGCAACTACGAGCGTTTCCTGAACATGGACATGTCGAAGTCCAACAACATAACGACCGGTCAGATCTACAAGAAGGTCATCGACGACGAGCGGAAAGGCCTGTTCCTGGGGAAGTCCGTGCAGATCATCCCGCACGTCACCGACGAGATCAAGAGGAGGATAAGGGACCTGGCGGAGAGGGAGAAGGTCGACGTCCTGGTGGTGGAGTGCGGGGGGACCGTGGGGGACATAGAGAGCCTCCCGTTCCTGGAGGCGTTCAGGCAGATGAGGATGGAAGACGGGCCCTCGAAGACCCTCTTCCTCCACGTCAGCCTAGCGCCTGAGCTGTCGGTCGTGGGGGAGATGAAGACGAAGCCGACCCAGCACAGCGTCCAGGAGATGAGGAGGATAGGGATTCAGCCCGACGTCATGGTGATACGCGGTTCTCGGCCGCTCCCTGCAGACGCCAAGGAGAAGATAGCCCTCTTCACCAGCGTCCCGACGGAGAGCGTGGTCTCCGACCCCGACGTGGAGTCTATCTACCTTGTCCCCCGGCTGCTCGAGAAGGAAGGCGCCCTCCCCCCGGTCAGGAGGCAGCTCGGGCTGAAGGCCAAGGGCTCGATGCGCGCCTGGAACGACGTCGCCGACAGGTTCGTCGGCCATGAGTCGGCCGTCAGGATCGCCATGGTAGGGAAGTACGCCAACCTGGCAGACAGCTACGTCAGCGTGAACCAGGCGCTCGCCCACGCGGGGGCGGTGAACGGCGCGGAGGTCAGGATCTCGTGGATAGAGTCGGAGGAGATAGAGAAGGACGAGTCGAAGCTTCGCCAGATAGACGCCTATGACGGGGTCGTCCTCCCCCAGGGCTTCGGCGGGAGGGGCGTAGAGGGAAAGATCGCCGCGGCGAACAGGGCCAGGGTGGCGAAGGTCCCGTTCCTGGGGCTGTGCTATGGGTTCCAGCTGGCCAGCGTGTCCTTCGCCCGGCACGTCCTGGGGCTGAAGGGGGCGAACAGCACCGAGGTCGACCCGAAGACGCCGCACCCCGTGATCGACCTCCTCCCCGAGCAGCGCGGGGTGTCCGACCTGGGCGGGACCATGAGGCTCGGGGGCCACGACGTGTTCATCGAAAGGCCGAGCAGGGCGTTTGACATCTACAAGGCGGAGAAGGTGAGGGAGAGGCACAGGCACAGGTACGAGCTCAACCAGACCTACCTCAAGAGGTTCGAAGAGAAGGGGATGAGGTTCACCGCCTTCAGCGACAGCAGGAGGAGGGCTGAGATCATGGAGCTCGAAGGGCACCCGTTCTACATGGGGACCCAGTACCACCCCGAATACGTCAGCAGGCCCGAGAGGCCCGAGCCCGTCTACGTCGCCTTCGTCGAGGCCTGCGCCAAGAGGGCCCGAGAGTCGAAGGCGCCCGAGAGGCGCCGACGGCTAGCCCGCTGAGCGGGCCGCGGCCAGCTTCACAGCCAGCGCGGCGACCTCCTGCGCCCCGGCGGCGAAGAGATACAGGTTGGGCTCTATGCCGCTCCCCCCCTCGTCCACCACGGCGTCGAACCGCCCCGGCGAAGACTCCAGCCTCCTCCGCAGAGCGTCCACCGTGGAGTCATCGGACGCCGGGCGGGGGCGCGCGCCGACGGAGAGGACGCGCAGGCCCATCTTCTTCAGCTCCGCCGCGATCTTGCCGTCGTACCTCAGGTTGATGCATGCCCTGAACTCCGGGCGGACCTCCCTGGCGAGGAGCAGGACCCTGGCCATGTGAACCGAGGCCCCGGCCTCGGGCGTGAGCATCGCCTTCGCCCTCCCCCGGACCTTGACGATCCTTCCGGGGATCGCCACGACGTCGGAGGGGCTGGCCGCGTCCCCGGCCGCGCAGGCGATGTTGACAGAGACCTGGGGCATCACGCTGACGAAGCTGGGGGAGGCTTCCAGCAGACGGACGGCTTCGGAGACATCGGACACAGCCTGCGCCTTGGCGCCTGCCTGGCCGCCGTAGGCCCTGATGCAGACGTCGCAGTCGGCGAGGGAGGGGTACAGCGCCCTGTGGGCGCCGCAGGCCGCGCCGCCCCCGAGGATGCCGGTCCAGACCGCGCTGAGGGCTCCGACCCCTTCTTTCGCCCCCCTGGAGACGGCTGAAGCGAGCCGGGCCGAGTAGAGGTCCGCGTCGGCCCTGGAGACGGAGAGCCGGGAGAGTGCGGAGTAGGCCTTGGCGGGGGCCGACGAGAGATACACGCTGACCGAGGCCTGGGTCGTGCCCAGGAGCTGGGCGATCCTGCTCTGAGAGAGCCCCTGAGAGCGCAGCCGGAGCGCGACCAGCTGCCGCATCGCCGGGAGGAAGAGGTCGGACATCAGCTCGTCGGGGGGCTGCAAGGTATAAGCCACTTATTAGGCAGCTTATAAACAGGCACCCGGGCGGTGCCAGTGTGGAAGGGACAGCTCCGAAGCGCGGCGGGGGCCCAGGGGTCCGGGCGAGCATCAAGCTGTCCGTGGTGATAGTGTTCTCCGCGCTCATAACGGCCAGCGTGATGTTCTCGATCCCGCTGCCGCCCCCCGTCTACGAGATCACCTGGTCCCCGGCGATCATAATGGCGCTGAGCGTCCTGATCGACGTCCCCACGGCTGCGGCTGCCACTGGGATAGGCGGGTTCATCGGCGAGGCGTACAACGTGGCGTTCAAGGGGGGCGGGTCCCCCATCTACCCCTTCGGGATGGTCTGGGCCCGGGTCCCGGAGGTCCTCATCATCGCGTGGGCGAGGAACCGCGGGACGAAGACCCTGGTGGCGGCGATGGTCGGCGCCACCGTCTTTGAGACCCTGGCCTTCTTCTTCTCCGACTGGTTCTTCTACGCCTACGGGCTCTTCTCCTACGCCGTCCCGGCTGGGCAGACGCCGCTGGGGTTGGCCTCGTTCGACTTTGCGACCATGGTGGACCTCGTCTATATCCCGGTCGCCTTCGCGATAATCAGGGCGGGGGCCCCCGCCTTCCGCAGGCTGGGGTTCACGCAGTACCACGGGTCCGGCCCCAAGAAATGAGCTTCAGCGGGAAGCTCCCGTCGGGCTCGATGGACGTCGTCTACAGGCACCTCGGGGCGCGTTCGAAGAGGGTCGTCCAGGGCCCGGGGAAGGGGCTCGACAACGCCGTCCTGGGCATAGGCAAGGGGATGGTTTTGATAGTCACGGCCGACCCGGTCTCGGTCATCCCTGCGGTCGGAGTTCCCCGCTCAGCCTGGATGAGCGCCCACCTGATCGCCTCTGATTTCACTTCCGCCGGGGTCGACCCCGAGTTCGCGGCGTTCACCTACAACTTTCCTCCGGAGATGAACGCCGGGGACAGGGAGGGGTACATCGCCGCCCTCGGAGACGAGTGCGAGAAGCTGGGGGTCGCGATAGCGGCCGGCCACACCGGGAGCTACCCGGGGGCCGGCTACACCGTGATCGGGGGCGGGGTGATGTTCGGGGTTGCGCCCGAGGGCGGCTACGTCACCCCCGCCATGGCCCGGGCGGGGGATGTCGTCCTGATGACCAAACACGCGGGCATCGAGGCGACGGCTTCGCTGGCGACCTCCTTCCCAGAGTTCTCGGAGGGGGCGGTGGGGGCAAAGGCGGCGAGGAGGGCGCGGTCTCTGCTTTCGAAGTGCTCTACGGTCGCCGACGCCAGGGTCGCCCGGGGGGCCGGGCTCAGGAAGGCCGTAACGTCCATGCACGATGCGACCGAGGGCGGAGTGCTCGGAGCCCTGGACGAGATGTCCGCGGCCTCCGGGAGGGCCTTCTTTGTGGACGCCGAGAGCATCCCGGTGCCCATGGAGGTGGCAGGAATCTGTTCTGCCTTCGGCGTCGACCCCCTCCGCACCATGGGAGAGGGCGCGCTCCTCATCACCTGCAGGCCAGGACTGGCGAAGAGGCTCGACGAGGTCCTTCGCGGCTCGGGGGTCGAATCGACCGTCATAGGCCGGGTCGCCCCCGGAAGGGGCCTCTGGGTCAGCAAGGGGGGCGGGAAGGCGGCGCGGTACAGGGAGGGTCCCGACGCCTACTGGGCTGCCTACGACAGGGCCACCGCCCAGGGGCTCCGCTGAGCCGGGAAAGCTCAATTACGGTGCCATCGCGAGGGAGCAACCAATGGACCCGAAGCTCCCTGACCCCGACGCGTTCGCGAAGAGGATACACGACACTCTGGTCGCCCCCGAGGCAACGGCGTCGGAACTGGCGGCGTTCTGCGCCACGGCGAAGAAGTACAGGTTCGGCGCGGTGGTGGTGCAGGGGTGCTGGGTCAAGGAGGCCAAGGGCCTGGTCGGGGACGACGTGAAGGTCTCCGCGGGGGTCGGGTTCCCCATGGGAGGGGTGACGGCCAAGTCGAAGGTGGCGGAGATCAGGGAGACGGCAGAGCTCGGCGCTGACATGTTCGACGTCATGCCCAACATCGGATTCCTCAGGTCCGGGATGGAAGCAGAGTTCAGGGACGAGATAGCCGCCATGGTCGACGGAGCTGGAGGGAGGCCGGTGAGGGTGATGCTGGAGTTCACGATACTAGACAGGGAGCAGAAGGTGAGGGCGGCGAAGCTGAGCGAGCAGGCCGGGGTCGCAGGGGTGAAGAACTCCAGCGGCTGGGGGAGGGGCGGCCCCGCAACGGTTGACGACATCAGGCTCCTGCGGGAGTCGGTGAGCCCCCGGGTGCACGTCAAGGCCTCCGGCGGGATCCGGGACCTCGACAACGCCCTCAGCCTTGTGGACGCCGGAGCGGACTTCCTCGGGACGAGGGCGGGGGTGGCAATCATCGACGAGCTGAGGGAGCGGCTCGGCCGGTGAAGCCGATAGTAGTCGTAGGGAGCTACCTCACCGGGGTGACGATGCAGGTCGGCCGCCTCCCGAAGACCGGCGAGACCGTGGTCGGTTCGGGGTGCCTGCGAGTCCCCGGGGGGAAGGGGTCGAACCAGGCGGTGGCGGTAAGGAGGCTGGGAGGCAGAGCCAGCATCGTCGCGTGCATCGGGTCGGACGAGGACGGAGACCAGGCCTTGACGATGTGGCAGAGGGAAGGGGTGGAGGCGGGGCTTGTCAGGCGGACGTCGAAGCATACCGGGATAGGCTTCGTAGTGGTCGACAGTGGAGGGGCGAACGCCATAGCCATCGACCCCGGCGCCAGCTGGGACCTCGCCCCCTCGGACATCGACCGGGCGGGGGAGGCCATCGGAAGGGCCGGTGCGATGCTGATCCAGCTCGAGGTCCCTGGCGAGACCGTCGCAGCTGCCAAGCGCAAGGCGAAGGAGGAGGGGCTCACCGTCGTCCTGAACCCCGCTCCGTCCGCGCTAGGAGGCCTGGACCTCTCGGGCGTGGACGTCCTCACCCCGAACGAGGAGGAGTTCAGAGAGCTCACCGGAGGGGCCGAGTTCGAGCAGGGGGCGAAGGGGCTCCTTGCCAGGGGGGCGAAGGCCGTCGTCGTCACCCTCGGAGAGCGCGGAGCCAGGGTGATGACTGACGGTGACTCATACTCGGTCCCAGCCCCGTCGGTCAGGGCGGTCGACTCCACGGGCGCGGGGGACGCCTTCAACGGGGCGCTGGCTGTGGCGCTCTCCGAGGGGGAGCCGCTGAGGCACGCCGTGAGGTTCGCGAACTATGCGGGGGCGCTCTGCGTCACGAAGCCCGAGGTCGTGGCGGCCCTCCCCAGGCGCGGGGAGGTCGACGGGTTCCTTAGGTCCGACGCGCTGGAGTAGCGGTCATACCCTGCCCCCCCTCAGCATAGTGTAGAGCATGTCGCGGAAGACCCGCTGGGAGGCCTCATAGACCACCCTCACGTTGGGCTTCCTCTTCAGATACCCCAACTCGTCCACCCAGGTCACCCCCCTGGAGACGCCGTCGGCCGCGTCCACCTCGACGAAGCGGTCCCTGGTCTCGGTGGCCACCTTCGGGTTCAGGACGATGGCCATGGTGATGCTGTCGGGGCAGCTGGTCCCGTCCACCCCCCTCTCTATCTCCATGTACTTGCGCACCTGCCTGTTCACGGCGAGGTAGAACTCCGACTCCTTGGTCTTCATCCCCCCGATCTCCTGGAGCTCGGGGACGCCGATGAGCCCGTGCCTCATGACGATCTCCCAGCCGACCATGGTCACCGGCATGCCCGAGTTGAGGACGATGCTGGCGGCGTCTGGGTCCACCCAGATGTTGAACTCGGCGGCCGGGGTCACGTTCCCCAGGTACTGATTGGATCCTCCCATGAAGTAGAACTCCTTCACCTTCTTTGCTATCCCCGGGTCCTTCCTCAGGGCGAGGGCGACGTTGGTCATGGGCGCTATCTCGACCAGGGTGATCTCCCCCGGGCTCTCGTTGATGGAGTCGATGATGGCGTCCACGGCGTGCTTCCTCTCCGGCCTCTGTCTGGCCCTGGGGAACCGCGAGTCCCCCATCCCGTCTGCCCCGTGGATGTCCTCCACCGTCCTCCACTCCTTGAGCAGCGGGTGCCTCGCGCCCGGGTAGACCGGGACCTTCCCCGACTCCCCTGAGAGCTCGACGGTGTAGAGGGCATTCTCGACCTCCTGGTCGAAGTTGATGTTGCCGCAGTTGATCGTGATCCCTTCGAGCCTCGCGTCCTTGGCCCTCAGGGCCATCATGATGGCGATGGTGTCGTCCCCGGCGGTGTCCGTATCCAATATGATCCTCTTCATGGCGGTCTGGCCCTTGCATCCGTGCGATAAGAATGATGCCCGAGGCTCCGTGGCAATCTCAATAGAGGGGCGCTCCGGCCCGTGGGGCGGATGTCTACAACGGAGAACGCGGCGAGGGTCCTGAAGTCCCTGAAGGACGAGGAGTGGAGGACGCTCGCGGGGGTCGAGCGCGCCTCGACGGGGTACGGGACCCCCGACGCCGGGAGGCTTTCGCGCATGAGCCGCCTCCCCCCGGAGAGGGTGCGCTTCGCGACGACGGACCTCGGGAGGAAGGGGCTCCTGATGAGGAAGGGCCAGGGGTTCGCCCTCACTAGGACGGGGGTGGAGGCGATGGCGCTCAAGGACTACGTGAAGAAGGACCTCATCTTCGCCCTGGGCGCCATCATAGCGAAGGGGAAGGAGTCGGACGTGTACGAGGCGCTGACGGAGGAGGGGTCGGTCTACGCCCTCAAGCTCTACAAGATAGGGAGGACCTCATTCACCAGCGTCAGGAAGAAGAGGGCCAGGGAGGATGCAGCGTTCAGGAGCTGGATGACGGCGAACTACGACGCGGCGAAGCGCGAATACCACGCGCTGAGGAAGCTGGAGGGGTTCTCGGCGTCGTTCCCCCGGGCCGTGGCCTACAGCAGGAGCACGGTCCTCCTCGAGGAGGTCTCCGGGGTGAGGCTGTCCCAGCGGCCTATACTGGAGGACCCCGAGGCCGCCCTCGGCACCATCCTCGCCCTCATGCGCACGGCCTATACGAAGGCCGGCCTGGTGAACGCCGACCTCAGCGAGTACAACATACTCACCGACGGCGCATCCGTCTGGCTTATCGACTGGCCGCAGGCCGTCGACGAGGCCCACCCGAACGCCTCCGAGCTGCTAATGCACGACGTCAGGGCCGTCACCACCTTCTTCAAGAGAGCCTATGGGGTCGCCGCGGACCCTCAGAGGTGCTTTGACTACGTCGCGGGCAGGGCGCAGGCCCCGGGGTGAATGGCGCGTCGTCGGGGGGCCGGTTTGGGCTCTACAGCCGGTCTTCTATCTTCACGTAGAGGACGTTGTTGCCTCTAATCACGACCTTCCCATAGTTCGCGATCTTCTTACCGTTCTCCGACTCCTCGGCGTCGACAAGTATGACGTTCATGTAGGGGTCGACGTTGGACATCTTCCCCTTGTACTCTATCTCGTTCTTGAGCCGCACCGACACCTGCTTGGCCATGGACTTCTGCAGGATGCTCAGGGGGCGCCTTGTCTGCTGAGGAGGCTGGAACGGCTGTGGGCTCACTGCTAACTTTTCGCGTGGCCCCGCTCACAGTTAAAAAGACATCGGTGATGAAACAGCCAGGACGGGGTCGAGAGAACGGCCGGTAACGAGACTGCGACGGAAGCCAGGATTCGGGTCGCCTCCTTGCCACGCTACACGTCGGGGTCGGAGGGCCTGGACGCCCTGCTCTCAGGGGGATACAGGGCAGGCACCCTGACCGAGGTCTTCGGGAGGAGCAACAGCGGCAAGTCGCAGCTCGGGATGCAGGCGGCCCTCTGCGCTGCATGGAAGGGGGAGAGCGTGCTCTACATCGACACCGAGGGGGCCTTCAGGCCTGAGAGGCTCGAGCAGATCGCCGGGGCCAGGGGGTGGGGAACCGAGGGTGTACTCGAGAGGATACTGTTCATGCGGTCCGACTCGGCCCCGGAGCAGATGGAGACGATCAGGAGGATGCAGGGGCGGAAGGCGACCTCCAGATGCAGGCTGGTGGTGGTGGACACGCTCACGCGCAATTTCTCGGTCGAGCTGCCCGGGAGGTCGAACCTCCCGAGCAGGCAGGGGGCCCTGGACGTCCACCTGAGCGAGATGGCGAGGGACGCGTACATCAACGCCCGGGCGTACCTGCTGACGAACAGGGTGACCTTCGGCGCCGCGGGGGATGTGGGGATAGGGGGGAGGACCGTGGAGCAGCTGGTCCACAGGTCGGTGAGGCTCGAGCGCCAGGGGACGGCGGTGACTGCGACGTTGCTCCCTTCCGGCGAGAGGGTGACCCTCGAGACAGGGCTGGCCGGGGTCATATGAATGGAGGCTGACGGCGGGCTCCCGGTTAGCACCGCGGCAGTCCGGGACCCCTGCGAAACGGCGCCCGGGAGCTGGGAGGGTTAAATATCTCAGAAACAGGTCGGGGAGACGGACAAGGTCGTGCAGGACAACATCGCGTCGATACTCGACTCTCTGGTGAAGTCAGACCTTGACGAAGCGAAGCGCAAGATACAGGCGCTCCTCCCCACGGTGAGGTCCGAGAAGGAGAGAGGGAGCCTGATGGCCGCGGCGGGGATACTCGCGAGCATGGCGAAGGGGAAGGACGGCGCCCTGCAGACCTGGGACAGCGCCAAGGTGGAGAGGGCTGCGAAGTCGATAACGTCGAACCAGATGGCGGACGACTTCGACCATGGCTACGCGGACACGCTGGTGAGCTACTCGAAGCTCAGAGTGGATAGCCAGAAATCTGCAGAGTGAAGCAGAGCATCCAGGCGAACAGGAAGACCATCACGAAGCCACCGACCCCGGTCGTGTATATCTTCCCCTGCTGCTCCCTCGGCATCCCGCGGTACCACCCGTAGAACGCAAGGTAGTAGGAGATGAGGTAGACGCCTATCCCTATGCTGATCCCGAAGGACCAGCCGAAGTCGTAGGACTGGTTGAGGAGCTGGGTGCCGACGCCGGCGACGGCCGCCAGCCCAATCCTCGTCCAGTATAGCTTATCAAACGCCGCGGAGGGCTGAGGCTTCGTGGCCGAACTATCCGGCTTCGAAGTCTTGGTGCTCGCCAAAGAAATCGATTTGGCGCTGCGCGGAACCTACGTTAATAACATTTACAGAAGAGGAGGCGCCCAGCTCTTCCGTTTCAGGAGGCCCGGGGGCGAGGATGTCTGGCTGGTGGCGTCCCCCCAGAAGGGCGCCTGGATATCGAACAGCGTCGAGGAGAGGGACGAAACCACCGAGTTCACTTCCAGGCTAAGGGGTGAGCTTGAGAGGGCGAGGTTCTCGGGCGCTTCGCAGCTCGACCTCGACAGGGTCTTCCAGATCGACCTGGAGGGCAAGGAGCGCCGGAGGGTGCTGATCGAGCTCATGCCCCCGGGGAACGTGATAGTCCTCGACCCCGAGGGGGTGGTCCGGCTCGCTCAGAACGAGGTGCGGGCCGAGGCCCGGCGCGTCGTCAGGGGGGAGCGGTACCGCCCCCCAGGCCAGAGCAGGCTCAGCCCCCTCGAGGTCGGGGCCGAGGCCGTCGAAGGGATGCTCATGGAAGAGGCCACCCTGGGGAAGGCGGTCGGCAGACACATCGCGCTCCCCAGGAAGTACGTCGCAGAGGCCCTGAAGAGGGTAGGCGCTTCCGAGAGCACGCCGTCATCGGGCTTCCTTGGCAGAGGGGGGGAGATAGCGAAGGCCATCGGAGACATGGTCGCCGAGGCGAGGGAGAAGCCTAGGCCATGCGTCTGCGAGACCTCCGCGGGGGTCGAGGTCTTCTCGTTCCCCCCCAGCGGGCTCGAGGTGAAGGAGGAGGCCGGGACCGTCTCCGAGCTCTGCGACCGCCTCTTCCTTGGAGAGACTATGTCGGAGCCTGAGCGGCCGGGGCCCGAGGAGGTGAAGCGGAGGGAGCTTGAGGCGACGGCCGCGAAGCTCAGAGAGGAGGCGAAGTCTATGGTCGCCGAGGCGGCGAAGGCGAGGGCGGCGGCCGGGGAGGCCGGGGCGGCCGCACTGGAGCCGGCGTTGAAGCTGCTGAGGGACGCGGGGGTCCGGTCTCAGAGGGACCCCGTCTCTCCGGCTGCGGTGGCGTCGGCCCTCTACGACCGCGCCAAGGAGCTGGAGTCGAAGTCCTCGCAGAGCATCGAAGCCGCTGCGAAGCTGGAGAAGAGGGCATCCAGGGTTCCCCCCAGTGCAGCGCCGCGCGCTCGGGCTCTGGCCAGGAGGAGGGGGGAGTGGTACGAGAAGTTCAGGTGGTTCTTCACGGTCGAGGGGAAGCTGGCGGTAGGCGGGAGGGACGCTCAGACCAACTCCGTCCTCCTCGGCAGGCACCTGGACTCCAACGATGTGGTCTACCACGCCGACCTCTTCGGCTCTCCTTTCTTCATACTGAAGGGGGGCGCCGCGCAGACCGAGGAAGAGTCCAGGCAGGTAGCCCAGGCGACGGTCGCCTTCAGCAGCGCCTGGAAGACGGGCCTGGGCTCCGCCGACGCCTACTGGGTAGCGCCAGACCAGGTCGGTTCGGCAGCTCCCAGCGGCGAGTACCTCCCCCGGGGGAGCTTCGTCATCAAAGGGAAGAAGAACTTCGTCTCGAAGATGATAGTGGAGGTGGCGGTGGGCCTGGACCTAGAAGGCCGGGTGATGGCCGGACCCGAGGACGCCGTCAAGAGGAGGTGCGCCCACTACGTCATCCTTCGGCCCCACAACGAGAAGGGGTCGGAGACAGCCAAGCGCGTCCTCAGGGACCTCGGGTCAGAGCCCCGAGAGCCGACCCTCGACGAGGTGCAGAGGGCCCTCCCCGCCGGGGGCGGGAAGGTAACCAGGCGCGGCTGACCGACCGCTCGCTAGATGCAATCGGCGACGATCTCGGCCACGTCGCGGACGTCCATCCCTGAGTTCGTCACCTTGGTGGTGTCGTCGAACATGGAGAGGCAGAACGGGCACTCTGTGGCTATGGTCTTGGCCCCGGTCTTCGCGGCCTCTTCTGTCCTGATCCCCGCTATCGACCTCTGCTGGGGGACCTTGAACCAGTAGTTCGAGCCTCCGGCGCCGCAGCAGAAGGTCTTCTCCTTCCTCCGCCCCATCTCCCGCAGGTCTTCGACGGAGGCCCCGAGTATCTCCCTTGGCTGGTCGAACACGCTGTTGTACCTGGAGGCGTAGCAGGCGTCGTGTAGGGTCACGGATATCTTCTGCACCTTCTCTCTGGGGACAGTCACCCTCCCCTCCCTGATGAGGTCTGAGATCAGCTGGGTGTGGTACACCACGTCGAACTTCCCCCCGAACTGCGGGTACTCGTTCTTCAGGGCGTTGAAGCAGTGGGGGCAGGTGGCGATGACCTTCTTCACGCCGTAGGAGTTGAGCTTCTCTATGTTCTGGAGGGCCAGCTCCTGGTACCGCCCCTCCTCCCCCAGCCTGCGGGCGGGGTCGCCGACGCACATCTCCTCGCTCCCGAGGATCGCGAAGGAGACGCCGGCGTGCTTCAGTATCTTCGCGAGGGCCTTCGCTATGCGCTGGGCCCGCTGGTCGAAGGAGGAGACGCAACCCACCCAGTAGAGGTACTCCGCCTTCGGGTTCGTCGCCAGGGTGTCGATGCCCAGCCCCTCGGCCCAGGCGGCCCTGGTCGAGTTCTTGAAGCCGTAGGGGTTCTGGGCCCCGGCGAGGTTCGACAGCATTCCGGACTTCTCCTTGTCCAGCTTCCCCTTCGAGACCAGCTCCCTCCGGAGGTCGTAGATGACGTCCAGGTGCTTCACCCCCACGGGGCAGCTGGCGACGCATGCCCCGCAGGAGGTGCAGGACCAGAGCTCGTCCTCGGCGACTGAGGAGAACGGGTCAGATCCGCCGCCCGCGTGGGAGAGGAGGCTGACCTTCCTGACAAGGACCCGGGGAGACAGAGGGCGCCCGGCCGCGGTCGCTGGGCAGGAGGCTTCGCAGGCGCCTATCTCCACGCAGGATGCGAAGGACAGGGACTGGTCTGGGGTGAAATCAGAGACCTTGCCGACCCCCACGCGTATCGCCTCAGGGTCGGTCTTCCCCGCCATGACGTCGGCCAGGTTGAACGGGGTCCTGAGAGCCGCGAGTGGCCTGTCGAACTTGGCGATGAGGTTGACGCTCGGCCTGGCGTAGTAGGCCGCGACCAGGGAGTTCCTCAGCGCGTCGATGAGGAAGTCCGCCCAGCCAAGCGCCGGGAACCAGAGGAGGACCAGCTCGGAGGCGGTGAGGGCAATGGCGGCCATGAGCACCAGCTGAAGGGCCGTAGAGGCTGACGCGAACCCCTCGGCGACGTGCACCTCCCTCCCCACCCTCCTGCTCTGGAAGTACCTCTGGACCCGCCATACGAAGGCGACGGCCAGCCCAGCAAACAGCGGGACGGAGGCGACCCGGAAGACGGCGAGGAGCAGCGGCGCCGCGCCCAGGGCCGGCGCGAGGACCGCGTCCGCCATGGTGAGCCCGACCCCCAGCGCTATGGACAGGTGCATCAAGAAGACGGGGTCCCCGGTCCTCAGCCGGCTCGCCTCGTCTCTTCCCAGCCCCGCGATGCGCGAGGGGTGGAGGCTGACCGACCACCTGCGGGCCAGGGAGGCGGCCGCAAGGCCCACGGCGGCCACGCTGGCGAAGGAGATCGCGTAGGCGGCCAGGTACCCGACGTCGAGCCCAGCCATGTTCCGCGCCGACGCTCCTCGGTTTATAGGCTGTTCGAGGCCCCGGCCGCCTGGCCTGTCAACGCCGGGCAGACAGTGCGCGCCTGAGGGCGGGTACCACCTGGTAGAGGTCCCCCACTATGCCGTAATCCGACGCCTGGAAGATTGGCGCTTCCTTGTCCGTGTTTATCGAGGCGACTATCTTCGAGTCCTTTATCCCGGCGACGTGCTGCAGCTGGCCGGAGATCCCCACGGCGAGATAGAGGTCAGGCTTGACCGTGACCCCGGTCAGCCCGATGTGGTGCTCTTCGGGGAGCCAGCCGAGGTCGGCGGACAGGGGGCGCGAGCACCCCAGGGCCCCGTGCATCGTCGCCGCGAGGTCCTCCAGCATGGAGAGGTCCTCCTTCTTCTTCACCCCTCTCCCGGCCGATACGATCACCTTCGCCGACCTCAGGTCGACCGCGTCCGCTGCCTTCTTCTCGCGCCCGACGACCTTCGACTGGTCGGAGACCGGACCCACGTCCTTCTCCTGGGTCTCCCCCGGCTGAGCCTCGGCCCTGGGATAGGCGCCGGTCTTCACCGTGGCGACCGCCGGGAACTCGCACCTAGTCTTCGCCACCACCTTCCCTGCGAAGACGTTCCTCTCCCCTGTCATCCCCCGGCCGTCGGAAGCGAGCCTCGCAACCTCCGCCATGCATCCGACCCCGAGCTTGGCCGCAAGCCTCGACGCCGCCTCCCTCCCGCTCCTCGTCGCCCCCAGGAGGACCGCGATCGGGTGAGAGTCCTTCGCTGCCCTGGCGAGGGCTTCGGCGGCGACGGCCGGGGTGACATCGGGGCCGACTGGGCCCTTCAGCAGGAGCCTTCCGCCCGGGCCCCTGATCCCCTGGCGGACCGACCCGATGTCCACGATGCGGACCTCCGCCGAGGCGCCCTTCGCTACCTCCTGGGCAGCCGTCGCCACTTCGCCGGACACCTGCTCCGACTCGGAGTACACCCAGACCTCCCCGCTCACTTCAGGACCCCCTCCTTCGAGAGCGCCTCCACGAGCTTCGCGGCCGCCTCGTCAGGGCTCCCCTCGATCATGACGTGCTTCCTGGTCGACGGCTGCGACAGCATCGAGACCACCTCGACCCTGCCGGAGCTCCCCCATGGGGCGATTTCCTCGCCGTCGAGCTCCTCGATTGGCTTCTTGGACGCCTGCATGATCTGGATGAGCGTCGGGTAGCGCGGCTCGTTGATCTCGCTCACCACGGACGCGGCGAAGGGGACGGGCGCTTCTATCACCTCGACGCTGTCCTCGAGTGACCGCTCCACCCTCGCTGACTGGCCGGTCACCTCTATCTTCCGGGCGTAGCCGACGTAGGCGACACCGAGAAGCTCCCCGAGCATCGGAGGCACCTGGCCGGTGTAGGTGTCAGACGCCCCCTCAGAGCATAGGACCACGTCGTAGGGCCCAGACCTCTTGATGGCCGCTGCGAGGATCCTCGCGGTGCGCAGCGCGTCGATGGCCATCGGGTCCGCGGCCACAATCACCCCCCTGTCTGCGCCCATGGCGAGGGCCTCCTTCAGCGTCTTCTTCGACTCGGCGGCTCCCACCACGAAGACCACGACCTCTCCCTGGTGGGCGGACTTCAGCCTGAGCCCCTCCTCGACCGCATTCTTGTCGAAGGTGCTCATCTTCCCGGCTGCGCCGGCGAGGACCGGCCTCCCCCCTGGGTCGAGCCTGAGCTCTGTCTCGTCGACCGCGTGCTTCACGCATACTGCGATCTTCATTGTGACCTCGCCAGCTCCCGCCTGGATATCAGCATGCGGAGGACCTCCGACGTCCCTTCGCCGATGGTGAGGAGCCGGGCGTCCCTCCAGTGCCTGTGCAGGTCGTCGGTGGTGTAGCCGTACCCCCCATGGATCTGGATGGCGTCGTCGCACGCCTTTAGGGACATCTCTGTGGCGTACACCTTGGCCTGAGACGCCTCCGAGGCGTAATCGCCCCCCATCTCCTTGATCCTCGAGGCGTACAGGTAGAGGAGCCTGCCGGCGTTGATCCCGATCTTGGTGTCGGCCAGCTTCTCCCTCACGAGCTGGAAGTCGGCTATGGGCCTGCCGAAGGCGCGCCTCTGCCGAGCGTAGGCCAACGCCTTCCCGTAGGCGAGCTGGGAGATGCCGACGTTGAGGGCCGCGACCACTATCCTCGCCCCGTGGAGGATCTCCTTCGCGTAGTCCGCCCCCCTCCCTTCCTCCCCGACCAGGTTCCCCTCGGGGACCCTGCAGTCAGAGAAAATCACTTCGCGGGTCTTCGAGCCCCTCATCCCAAGCTTCTTCAGCTCCGCGCCGAACTTCAGCCCTGGGCTGGAGGACTCTAGCAGGAAGCAGGAGGGGCCCTTCGAGGTCTTCGCGAAGACGAGGTAGATGTCCGCCTCCCCGGCGTTGGTAATGAACATCTTCGAGCCGTTGATCGAGTACTCCCCTGCCCGCTTCTCCGCCGAAGTGGCCATGGTCCCCGCGTCGGAGCCGGACGCAGGCTCCGTCAGCGCGAACGACGCCAGCTTCCTCCCCGAGATTATCGGCGCCAGATGGCGCTCCCGCTGGGCCTCGGTCCCGAACTTGAGAAGGCCCTCGGCCACGGCGTTGTGTATCTCAACGCTGAGGGCCATGGAGGCGTCGGCCGTGCCGAGGAGCTCCACGGCAGTGGCATAGACAGAGAAGGGGAGCCCCAGCCCGCCGTACTTGGTCGGGAACGGGATCAGGCTCATCCCCTGGCCGAAGAGGGCGCTCCGGGGTCCCGCCAACGACGCCTCTCCGGCGTCCAGCTTCGGGGAGAGCGGGAGTATCTCTTTCTCCATGAAAGAGCCCAGGGAAGAGAGGACTTCCGAGTACTCCTGGTGCTTGGTCGGATGGAACATCTGCATGAGCTGCTTGTGTTCGGCGGTGTAGATCGCCAAGGTGAGACGCTGAGGTTTCCCGGCGCCCGGAGAGATTTAATCGTTCTCACTAACGAGAATTCCTAAAAGAGCTTGGCCCGGGCCGCGGGTCGTGGACCTAGCGGGCCGCCTGGCAGACTACGTGACCTCGACGAAGTTCAGGAGCATCGACGCAGTGACGGTCAAGGAGATGAAAGCAAGGGTGGTCGACGCGGTCGGGTGCGCCATAGGGGCGTTCGGCGAGAAGCCCATAGCGATGGCGAGGAAGGCTGTCCTGGGCCTGAGGAGCGGCGGCCCGTCCAGCGTCATCGGGACAGGCAGGCGGACATCCCCGGACCTCGCCGCCTTCGTGAACGGGTTCATGCTGCGGTACTTCGACTACAACGATACCTACCTCTCCAGGGAGCCCGCGCACCCGAGCGACAACATCGCTCCGTGCTTCGCGGTGGCGGAGGCGGAGGGGTCGACAGGGAAGGAGTTCATCTCGGCGGCGGTGGCCGCCTACGAGGTCCAGTGCAGGCTCTGCGACGCGGCCGACCTGAGGCACCGGGGCTGGGACCACGTCAACTACGGCCTGGTGTCGTCTTCGCTCGCTGCGGCGAAGCTGATGGGTCTGGATGCGAAGCGGGCGGAGCAGGCGGTGAACATCGCGGTGAACGGCCACATAGCCATGCGCCAGGTCAGGGCCGGCGAGCTGTCCATGTGGAAGGGCGCCTCCTTCGCCAACGCCGCGAGGAACGGGGTCTTCGCTGCGGCCCTGGCCAGGGACGGGGTGACGGGGCCTTCCCCCGTCTTCGAGGGTGAGATGGGCTTCTTCAGGCAGGTGTCAGGTCCCTTCGACCTCGACGTCAACGGGTTCGGCGGGCGCGGAGGGGGGTACAAGGTGGCCGAGACCTACGTGAAGTACTGGCCCGCCGAGTATCACGCCCAGTCGGCGGTGTGGGCCGCGCTGGCCGTGAGGGAGGGGCTGAAGGGCCCCGGGGAAGTGAAGTCGGTCCTGGTCGAGACCCACGAGGCGGGGTACACGATCCTGGGCAAAGACCCCGAGAAGTGGCGCCCGGCGACCAAGGAGACGGCGGACCACAGCCTGCCATACATCGTTGGCATGGCGCTCCTGGAGGGGAAGATAGACAACGAGACCTACTCTGAGCGGAACATCAGGTCGAGCCGGAACCTCCGCTTCCTGCAGAGGGTAGAGGTGAAGGAAGACCCCGGCCTGACGGCGCTCTACCCCGCGAAAGGGATGGCCAACAGGGTGACCGTGGTCACGAGGTCGGGAGCGGTCGTCTCTAAGGAGGTGGACGTCCCCAGAGGGCACCCCCTGGACCCCATGGGGAGGGAGGAGCTGGAGCGGAAGTTCAAGGCGCTGACGGCTGGGAAGCTCGCCCCACAAAGGGCGAAAGAGCTCCTCGCCCTGCTGTGGAACCTGGAGCAGGTCCGGGACCTCAGGGAAGTGTTCAGCCTGACGAAGGTCTCGACATAGCTCAAGGCTGTCTCACCTATATCATCGACCGGGGCGCCCCCTGGTCATGGAGTCCGAGGAGCTCCTCAGGGAGGCGTTCGGGCTGAACTCCTACGAGTCGAAGCTCTACATCGCCCTCCTCGGCCGGGGGATGAAGGCGGGGGAGGCGGCCCAGGCGTCGGGGGTCCCACAGTCGAGGACCTACGACACCCTGCGCTCCCTGGAGCAGAAGGGGTTCGTGGTGGAGTCGGACGGCGTCTACGAGTCAGCGACCCCCTCGGCTGCCCTCGGGTCGAGGGTTGCGAAGTTCGTCTCAGACTTTGAGGCGGGGCTCGCAGGGAAGCAGTCCGCGATGCGGAAGATAGTCGGGGAGTTGGAGCCGCTCTCGCGGCCGGAGGCAGGGGAGCAGGAGCCTGTGATGCTGAAGGGGCTCGATGGCATCGCAGCCGCGTTCCTCGAGGTCCTGCGCAGCTCGGATGACGCCTTCCTCCTTGTCAGGAAGGGGCTGGCGGCCAAGGCCGCGTTCCTGGGGGTCCTGAAGCAGGCGGGCAGGAGGCCGAAGAGGGTGAAACTCCTGATCCCGGCGAACCAGAGGCTCTCCAAGGTCGAGCTGCTGGAGGCTGAGAGCCAGGGGTTGGAGGTCCGCCGCTCCGACGGCGTCCTCCTCGACATGATGGCCGGGGACCGGGGCGGGGTCATCATCGGGGTGCCGGCGAGGGGGAGGGACGAGTCCTTCGCAGCCGTCGCCATCTGGGTGAGGAGCCCGTCCTTCGCCCTGTCCGTGATGGAGTCCCTAGGCCAGCAGTGGAGGGCCGCCAGGCCCCTTCGGGGCAACCCCTAATTACCACTCGCCAGTGGTAATCGTATGAGGCTCGCCCTGGGTTACAACCCGGTGCTCAGCGTACAGGACGCGGTGGCTCAGGCGTCGCGCGCGGAATCCCTCGGCTACGACTCGGTCTGGATGCACGAGAGCCTGTACCAGAGGGACGTGGTCACCTACATCTCGGCGATGGCGTCCGGGACCAAGAGGATCGGGCTCGGCTCCGGAGTGATCAATACCTTCACCCGCCACCCGGTGACCGCGGCGACCACCTTCGCCACGCTCTCCGAGCTGTCAGGGGGGAGGGTGACCCTGGGGCTCGGTCTCGGGAGCTTCCCCACCATCCCGCTCATAGGGCAGAAGATATTCCCGGTCGCCGAGACCAAGCCGATCCGCAGGATAAAGGAGTACGTCGAGGTGGTCAAGTCTGTCTGGGAGGGGGGGAAGGTCGACTTCGACGGCGACTTCTTCCAGGTGCACGGACTGACCCTGGGCTTCAGGGTCGACCGCAGGGTGCCGATCTTCGTGGCGTCCCTTTCGCCCAAGACCCAGGAGTTCGCGGCCACGGTCGCCGACGGAGTGATACTCGCCCCCGCGCTGGGCACCGCGCTGGCGACGCAGAAGATGGTGGAGAACGTCAGGCGCGGGGAAGCGAAGAGGGGCCGCGGCGTGGAGAGGGCGTCCTACCTTCTGACTTCGGTAGACAGGGACCCCGCGAAGGCGGCCAAGGCCGTGAGGGACTACTACTTCTTCGCCTATCAGCTGGCCGAAGTCGTCAAGCCCGAGTCGCTCTCGCCCTACGGGGTGGAGGAGGAGGACCTGAGGCCGATGAAGGAGGCGTGGCGGAGTGGGGACGAAGCGGAGGCGAGGAGGCTGATCCCCGAAGCGGCGGTCGAAGCCCTCACGGTCACGGGGACCCCCGACCACGCGCTAGGCAGGGTGGACGAGTACAGGAAGGCAGGCATCACCCTCCCAATCCTCATGCCGATAGGCGACGTTGACTACGCCGTGAACGAGCTCGCGCCGGGCGGCTAGACCACGGGCAGGTAGATGGAGAGGACCAGGGACGCCATGTACAGCAAGGCGAACTGCAGTGCCAGGGCCGCGGTCTTCGGGTCGGCGTTGTCCGGTATCGGCCCCCTGAACATCCTCCAGAGCTGGATGGCCCCCGGGAGCGTGAGCAGGACGAGGAGCGACCAGGCGCTGACGAAGCGCGACAGCACCTCCCCCAGGACGAAGGCATAGGCCAGCGCGAGCAGCCATCCGTAGACCCTGGAGGCCGCCTTCTCCCCCAGCCGGACCGCGACCGTCCTAGTGTCGACCGAGCCGTCGTAGCCGATGTCCCTGATGTTGTTCGCGAGGAGGACCAGGGCGACGAAGAGGCCGATGGGGACGGCCCCCGCCATCGGAACCCAGGAGAACCCCCGGGCCTGCACCATGTAGGCGCCCAGGGGGATGAGGAGCCCCCACATCACGAACACCGTCGCTTCCCCCGCCCCCCTCGCCTTCAGGACGATCGGGTCGGCGGTGTAGAGGACGCTCCCCAGCACCCCCGCGCCCGTGATCAGCAGGATCGCCGGCCCGGAGACCGTCGACAGGTAGGCGGCAGCCGCCAGGGTGACGGCGTAGAGGCCCAGAGAGAAGCCGAGTATCGTCGAGAGAGGGACGTCCCCTGCGGCGCCCGGGTGCAGCCTGTACTTCGTCGTAGGCGCCCCCTCCTTGTCCACGCCGTGCTTCACGTCATAGTAGTCGTTGAGGATGTTGGTCGCCGCATGGAAGGCGACCATCCCCCCCAGGGTCACGAAGTAGAGCGGGAGGTCGACCTTCCCCGCGAGGGCGGCGAGGAGGGCGCCCATGGTGACCGAGGAGAAGGTCATTGTGAACGACCAGGGCCTGGCCGAGAGGAAAGCGGTCCTGACTCCGAGGCGGCGGCCGCCTCCCCCGGTTCTTCTGGTGAGCATGCCTCGATTACCACTCGCCGGTGGTAGTAATAAGATTGGCAGGGCGCTTCGCGGGGAGAGTTCCTGGCCCGGCGGCGGGCTTGCGATGGGGATTTAACGCCGGCGGCCCCGGCGGCGCGAGTTGAGCAAGAGGCAAAGGGCCGCGCTGGGGCTGGCGGTAGTGGCGGCAGGGATGGCCCCGCTCTTCGTCCTCCCCAAGGGAGACTTCGCGCTGTCGACGTTCATAGCCACAGGGTGCATGGCCGCTGTGGCCGTGGCCTCAGGCGGGTACCGCAGGCTGTTCGCCCCCCGCGCCTGGACCCTGGCCCTGGGGCTGGTCGCGGCCGCAGGGCTCTACGCGCTCTTCTATGCCGGGAACATGGCCATAGCAGCGTTCCACCCCCTCGGCGTCGGGACTCAGGCTGAGACGTCCATCTACGCCCTGATCGCGTCTTCGGGGAACCCGCTCCCTCTCCAGGTCCTCGTCCTGGCCTGCGACTCCCTCGGCTTCGAGTCGTACTTCAGAGGGACGCTGCAGGCGCTCGCCACGCCCAGGCTCGGGGGTGCGGCCCCCTTCGCGGTGGCAGCCGTGGACGCGCTGATCCACGCCGCGAGCTTCAACCTCCTCTGGGTGGTGGCGACATTCATGGCTGACTCGGTCTGGGGGCTCACCTACTACCGGACGGGGGACCTGAGCTCGAGCGTGCTCAGCCACTTCGTGTGGGACGTCGCGATATTCATGGTCGCTCCGATAGGGTGAGCGCCGCAGGGGCGGTCCGATCCGCCTCGGCTCGCTTATAACGGCCGGAAAGCCGCGGGGGCGTGAAGCCAATGCCTGAAGGAAGGTTGCTCTGGGAGCCCGACCCGAGCTTCGTCAGGAAGACAGCCATGACGGCCTACACGAATTGGCTGGGGAAGAGGGGCTTCAGCTTCGAAGGGTACGACGAGCTCTGGCGGTGGTCGGTGGACGATCTGGAAGGGTTCTGGGGATCCATCTGGAAGTACTTCGACGTGGCCGGCGCCGACTATCCGGTGCTGGCGGAGAGGAAGATGCCCGGCGCGAAGTGGTTCGAGGGGGCCGAGCTCAACTTCACTGAGCGCGTCTTCGCCAAGGAGAGGGAGGGGGCGGCCCTCGTGTGCAGAGGAGAGCGGGGCTCGGAGAAGGAGGTCTCCTGGCAGGAGCTCGAGAGGAAGACGGCCGCCCTGGCAAGGAGGCTGAGGGATCTCGGAGTGGTACGAGGGGACAGGGTGGCCGGATTCCTTTCGAACGGGCCCGAGGCGGTGGTGGGGCTCCTGGCCGCCGCGAGCGTCGGCGCCATCTGGTCCGGCTGTCCCCCCGAGTTCGGGGCCCAGGCGGTCGTGGACAGGTTCGGCCAGATAGAGCCGAAGGTGCTGATCGCCGCCGACGGCTACGGCTACGGCGGGAAGTGGACCGACAGGGCGGACGAGGTCGCATCCATAGTGAAGGCGGTCCCAAGCGTAGAGAAGGTCATCGCCGTGTCTGGAGGGAGCAAGGGGCGCGGGATATCAGGCGCGGAGGCCTGGGAGGACGCAGCCGGAGCCAGGGCTGAGTTCGACCACGAGTTCGTCCCCTTCGAGCAGCCGCTCTGGGTCCTGTACTCGTCCGGGACCACGGGGCTCCCGAAGCCGATAGTGCACTCGCAGGGAGGGATCCTTGTCGAGCTCCTGAAGGCCTTGGCCCTCCACAACGACATAAGGGCGGGGGACCGCTTCTTCTGGTACACCACCACCGGGTGGATGATGTGGAACTACCTCGTGGGGGGCCTGCTGCACGGCGCCACCCTCGTCCTCTACAACGGCCACCCCGCCTGGCCCCACCCAGACTCCCTGTGGTCCGTGATGGAGGAGACCAAGACGACGTACATGGGCACCAGCGCAGCCTACATCTCCGCCTGCATGAAGGCGGGGGTCGAGCCTCGGAGCGCCTTCAGGCTGGGCTCGCTGAGGGGGATAGGCTCGACCGGGTCCCCCCTCTCGACGGACGGGTTCGAGTGGGTGTACGCCAAGGTGAAGGACGATGTGTGGCTCGAGTCGCTGAGCGGGGGGACGGACGTCTGCACCGCTTTCGTCACAGGGTCCCCGACCCTCCCGGTGCACTCCGGGGAGCTGCAGTGCAGGGCGCTTGGCGCCAGCATCCAGGCCTTCGACGAGAACGGGACCGCGGTCGTCGGCAAGGTCGGGGAGCTTGTCGTCACCGAGCCCATGCCGAGCATGCCCGTCTTCTTCTGGGGGGACGACGACGGGAGCAGGTACAGGGAGAGCTACTTCGACGCGTACCCGGGGGTCTGGAGGCATGGGGACTGGATAAAGGTGACCAGCCGAGGGACGTGCATAATCTACGGCCGCTCAGACGCCACGATCAAGAGGCAGGGGGTGAGGATAGGCACCAGCGAAATCTACAAGGCGGTCGAGAAGATCCCTGAGGTTTCCGACTCCATGGCTGTCGACGTGACGAAGGGAGGGGCCGAGGAGATGGTCCTGTTCGTGTCCCTCAAGGAGGGAGAGCCCCTGGACGATGAGCTGGTAGCCAAGATCAGGGCGCAGATCAGGGCCGACCTCTCGCCGCGCTACCTCCCAGACAGGGTGGTCGCGGTGCCAGCGATTCCCCGGACCCTCAACGGGAAGAAGCTCGAAGTGCCGGTGAAGAGGATCCTCGCGGGGGCGGACCCGGAGAAGGTCCTGAACATCGGTTCCCTTGCCGACCCTGCGTCCATGGAATATTTCGTGAAGCTCGCCAGGGGGCCCCCGGCCGGCGCCGGCGGCTAGCGAGATTCGGAAGCAGATTAATACCCGCATTTTCAGCGAAAAGACCGTGCCGGAACAGAGGAAGGTCTACATGGTCTCCGGCGGGGTGACCAAGTTCGCGAAGGCCCACCCGGATATGGACTTCCGGCTTATGGTGAAGCGAGCCTTCGACTACGCCATGAAGGACGTCCCCGACCTGCGGACTTCCGACATCGAAAGCAGTAGGATATCGTACTTCTCAGACCACTTCGCCCGGCAGCTGAAGGCGGCTTCCATGGTCCAAGACTACCTGGGGCTTAACCCGAGGGACTCGAGGAGGATCGAGTGGGGAGGGGCGACGGGAGGTCAGGCCATCCAGGCGGGCTGGGAGGCGGTGGCCAGCGGAAGGAACGAGGTGTGCCTGGTCGCCGGGTTCGAGACGATGTCGCACGTCGAGACGTGGAAGGGGAACGAGTTCATCGCCCTCGCCTCGGACACCAACTTCGACTATCCGGTGGGAGGGTTCTACACCGGGTATTACGCGCTGATGGTCCAGCGGCACATCTACGAGTACCTGAGGAAGACGAAGTTCGCTCACATCAAGGACGAGAAGAAGGCGCAGAGGGCGGCCACCGAGGAGGCGAAGAGGATCATGGCCATGGTGTCTGTGAAGAACCACGTCAACGCGCAGCACAACCCCTACTCGCAGTACCCTGAGAAGCTGACGATGAAGGAGGCCCTCGGGAGGGAGATGGTCGCCTACCCGCTGAACAGGCCCATGATCTGCACCATGAGCGACGGGGCCGCTGTCGCGATACTCGCCTCCGAAGACGTCGCTTTCAAGTACACGGACCACCCGGTGCTGATCAAGGGGGTCGGGTGCGGCACCGACACCATGAGGCTGGCGGACAGGCCCCACGGGAGCGTGCCGCTGTTCGCTTGGGAGAAGGCGGAGCACTACTCCGACCTGAAGTACCCGGGGGTCCACTCGTTCCGCGCGGGGAGGGCCGCCGCCCTCGAAGCGTACAAGAACGCCGGCGTGAAGGATCCGAAGAAGGAGCTGGACTTCGTCGAGCTCCACGACGCCTACGCGAGCTCCGAGATACAGACCTACGAGGACATCGGGCTCTGCGAGTACGGCGAAGGATACGACTTTGTCGACCAGGGGCACCCGTTCCTCGAAGGGATGGACTACGGGCTCGACCTCCCCCACAGAGGGACGGTCCCGGTCAACCCGTCTGGGGGGCTGATCGCCTGCGGCCATCCGGTGGGTGCGACCGGGATAATGCAGGGGGTCTTCGCGTTCTGGCAGCTGCAGGGTAGCATCGGGAGGCACTTCGGGAACGAAAGGCTGCAGATCAGGAACGCGAAGCGCGGGCTCATCCACTCCCACGCCGGGACCGGGAGCTCGGTGACCGTCACGATAATGGAGAGGGCGTAGATTGGCCGCGCCGAAGAAGTTCTCGAAGTTCAGGGACGTGATGAAGGAGGTCAACGCCAAGGGCGCCGCCATCTACAGGAACCCGGTGGGGACGGAGGACCTGGTCATACTTTCCCCGTACACCGTCAAGTACATCCACAGCTACGCCGAGGACTCGCCTTTCTTCCTGGGGCTGGCCGAGGGGAAGCTGATGGGGAGCGAGTGCAAGACCTGCCGCTACCGGTACGCCACGCCGCGTAGCCACTGCATGAACTGCGGCGGCGAGACCAAGTGGTTCACGCTCCCGAAGGAAGGGCACGTCCACTCTTGGACCACCTGCTACTACGGGGGCGAGGAGTTCCTCAAGGAGACGCCGTTCAACCTGGCGCTCGTGGAGTTCGACGGCGTGGACACCCTCTTGTTGACGAGGCTGAAGGGAGCCAAGGAGGCGGACATCTTCATCGGGATGAAGGTAAAGGCTGTGTTCCGCGACTCACCCAGGTACCTCATCTCTGACGTGCACTTCGTGCCTTCGGAGAAGACAAGGAAGAAGTGAGCCGGGCCCTAGGGCTTGGCCGGAGTCAGCCACTTTGAGTAGCGCTCGACCTTCCCGTGGATGGTCTGGTCGTAGAGCTTCGCGAGCCTGTCGGTGACCGGGGCGCCGTCGTCCCCGATCTTCCTCCCGTCGATTTCGCTCACCCTGGCGATTCCGGCCGCGGTGCCGCTGAAGAACACCTCGTCCGAGGTGTAAAGCTCCTCCTTGGTGGCGTCGTTCCTGTAGAAGGTGATATTCTCGTCCCGGGCGAACTGGATCACGGTATCCCGGGTTATCCCCCTGAGTATCCCAGAGCTTGCTGGGGGGGTGCTGAGGATCCCGTCCTTGACCCTGAATATGTTCTCCCCCGGCCCCTCGGCCACCATGCCGTTGGAGTTCAGGAGTATGGCCTCGTCGTACCCAGCCGCGACGGCCTGCATCTTGGCCAGGGCCGAGTTGGCGTAGTTTGCCGCGCACTTCGCCTGGACCGGCATCGCCCTCGAGTCGATCCTGACCCAGTTGGTTATCGTTGCCCTGACCCCCTTCTTGGCTGTGTCGCCGAGGTAAGCCCCCCACTCCCAGGAGGCGATGGCCATGGATATCTTGCTGGTCAGGGGGTTGAGCCCCATCTCGCCGTACCCTGTGAACGCTATCGGTCTGATGTAGCACTCCTTCGCCGGGTTGTTCTTCACGACGTCTACGCACGCCTGGATTATCTCCTTCGCCGAGTAGCCCAGGTTCATCCTGTAGATCTTCGCGCTGTTCATGAAGCGCTCGATGTGCTCGGGGAGCCTGAATATCGCTGTCCCCTTTGGGGTTTCGAAGGCCCTGATCCCTTCGAATATCGCCATGCCATAATGGAGCCCGTGTGTGAGGACGTGTATCTTCGCGTCGTCCCAGGGGACGAGCTTCCCGTCCATCCAGATCTTCTTCTGCGGATTCATGGCTGAACTCGGGCCAGAGAGGACGGTATTTAGGGACAGCGCTCTTCTTTAACCGGTTCCGTTTAAACGAAGCAGCGTTGAAGCCCAGCGGCATGGCCGACCCAGTGATACTGTCAGCCTGCAGGACGCCCATCGGGAAGTTCGGCAAGAGCCTGGTCGGCGTTGCGGCTACGGAGCTCGGAGCTCTGGTTATCGAGGAGGCGATGAAGAGGGCCAGGGTCGACCCGGGGGAGGTCGACGAGGCGGTCATGGGGAACGTCGTGTCTGCCGGCCTCGGCCAGAACCCGGCGAGGCAGGCGGCGGTGCACGCCGGCGTCCCCTTCGGCGTGGGCTCATTTACGGTCAACAAGGTCTGCGGGTCAGGGCTCAAGGCCGTGATGCTGGCAGCGCAGTCAGTCAAGGCCGGGGACAACGAAATCGTGGTCGCAGGCGGGATGGAGAGCATGAGCAACGTCCCCTATCTCGCCAAGGGGGTCAGGTGGGGGACCAAGTTCGGGGACGCGAGGCTCCTGGACGGGATGATCACGGACGGCCTTTGGGACGCCTATCACGACTACCACATGGGGGTGACCGGGGAGAACGTGGCGAAGAGGTTCCGCATCTCTAGGGAGGAGGCGGACGAGTTCGCCTACCTGAGCCACATGAAGGCGGCCAAGGCGTCCGAGGACGGGACCTTCGAGCGGGAGAAGGTGAAGGTGAAGATCAAGCGGGAGGGGGGCGAGATCGCCGAGTTCTCGACCGACGAGTGCGTGAGGGGGGACACCACCCGCGAGAAGCTGGCCAGGCTCAAGCCGGTCTTCAAGCCCGACGGCGTGCTGACTGCCGGCAACTCGTCGCAGCTGAGCGACGGCGCCTCGGCCCTCGTCGTCGCGTCGCAGGAGGCGGCGGACAGGCTCGGCGTCAAGCCGCTGGCGAGGATCAGAGGCTACGGGACGGGGGGCCTCGAGCCTGCGCGGGTCATGGAAGCTCCGATCCCCACCACCAGGGCCCTGCTCAGGAAGCTGAAGATGGAGGTGGGCGACGTCGACATCTTCGAGCACAACGAAGCGTACTCGACCGCGTCCATAGCCGTGAGAAGGGCACTGGGGGTCGACGAGTCCAGGTTCAACGTCTGGGGCGGGGCCGTGGCCCTTGGCCACCCCATCGGATGCAGCGGGGCGCGGGTGCTGACCACCCTCATCCATGGGATGAAGAGGGAGGGGAAGAGGACAGGCCTTGCGACCCTCTGCCTTGGGGGCGGGAACGCGGTCTCTATGGTGTTGGAGGCTTGAACTCCCTGAGCTTCCGCCGGAGGACCTTCCCTATCAGGGTCTTCGGGAGCTCCTGGACGAATTCCACCTCCTTCGGGACCTTGAACTTCGCGAGCCGCTTCTGACAGTACTCGATCAGCTCCTGGGCGCTGACTTTCTTGGCCGGGTCCTTCAGGACCACGAACGCCTTCACAGCTTCCCCGCTGAATTCGTCCGGGACCCCGATCACCCCGGCCTCCTTCACGTCAGGGTGCTCGAAGAGGACGTCCTCCACCTCCCTCGGGTAGACCTTGAGGCCCCCGACGTTGACCATGTCCTTCTTCCTGTCCACGATGTAGAAGTAGCCTTCGGGGTCCATCTTGGCTATGTCCCCCGTGAGGAACCAGCCGTCCTTCAGCACCGCGTCGGTCTCCTCCTTCTGGTTCCAGTATCCCCTCATGACCTGGGGGCCCTTCACCGCGAGCTCGCCGACCTCCCCCACCTTCAGGGCCTTCTCCCTGTCGGACAGGTCCACTATCTTGGCGTCCGTCTCGCTGAAGGGGGGCCCTATGGACCCGTCCTTGACCACCCCCCCGCTCACGGGGTTGCAGTGGGTCACGGGGCTCGTCTCCGACAGCCCGTACCCCTCGACGAGGTTCCCCCCGGTCAGTTCGATGAACTTCTTCCTGACAGCCGGAGGGAGCGCGGAACCCCCCGAGAGGCAGGCCCGGACGGAGCGGAGGTTGTACTTCCCCGCTTCCGGCTTGCTGTTGATGGCGATGTACATGGCGGGGGCCCCGGAGAAGATGCTCACCTTCTGGCTCTGTATTGTCTTCATCACCTCCTCCACGTGGAAGCTAGGAAGGAGGACCATCGCCGCACCGGCAGCGAGGGGAGCGTTCATGGTCACCGTGAGCCCGTAGATGTGGTAGAGCGGGAGGACGCAGAGGGAGATGTCTCGCTCTGTGATGGGGAAGAGGCTGACGCCGTACTCGGCGTTGGACACGAGGTTGTAGTGGGTGAGCATCGCCCCCTTCGACACCCCGGTGGTCCCCCCCGTGTACTGCAGGACGGCCACGTCGTTGACCGGGTCGACGGCGGCGAAGGCGGCCGCGGGGGCGCTGGACTCGACCAGGGTCGCGAAGTCTAATGTGTTGCTGCGGGGGACGTCCTTGATCCCGGCGAGGCCGGCAAGGCGCCGCTTCAGCCCCGGCAGGTAGTCGCCGAGGCCCGTCGCTATGACGTGCCTGAGGTTGAGCCTCCCCCGGCAACCTTCCAGGCTGCTGAACAGGTCCATCCCCCTGGCGACCGTACGGCTCGCTATGACGACCTCCGCACCAGAGTCCCTGAGCTGATGCTCCAGCTCCCTCTCCTTGTACACCGGGTTGCACATGACGACCATCCCGCCGACCTTCAGGATGCCGAAGTAGGCGATGACGAGCTGCGGGATGTTGGGGAGGAATACCGCGACCCTGTCCCCCTTCTTGACCCCGAGCCCCGCCAGGGCGGATGCGAACCTCGAAGAAAGGTCGTCCACCTCGGCGTAGGTGAAGTCACGGCCCTGGTAATGGAGGCAGCGGTTCTCCGGGTGGAGCTTAGCCGAGTCGGTCAGCAGGGCATAGAGCGGCCTCACCCGGGGCCGGGGGACTGCGTATCTCTCCCCGACCTTCGCCTTCAGCCACGGACGCTCGAGGGTCTCCTGCATGGGCCACGGATGCCCCCAAACTTGCCTTAAGGATATCCCCCCGGGCGCCGGAGCGGCGCTCTAGGCTTAAGTATGGACGGCCACGGTGTTGAATCGGACCCGAATATGTCTCAGGCCGGGGAGAAGTTTCTCATCCTCTGCGTCGACAGGGACGACGACCTCAGGTCCAAGGCTAGGGTTGAGTCCCCTGTGGTCGGGAGAGGAGCGGCCATCGAGGCGGCGACGAAGCTAGCGCTGGCTGACCCGGAGGAGGCGGACGCCAACGCCATCTTCGCGGCGATCAAGAAGTACGACGAGCTCGTCCTGTCGAAGACGCCCTGTGAGATCGCGGTGGTGTGCGGCGACCCCGACAGGGGGTTCCAGGCCGATAGGAAGGTCGGGAGGCAGGTCGCAGCCGTGCTCCAGGGAGGGAGCTACGCCGGGGTGGTCCTCGTATCCGACGGAGGGGAAGACGAGCAGGTGATCCCCATCATCCAGAGCCAAAAGCCGATCGTCTCCGTGCAGAGGGTGACGGTGAAGCACAGCCAGACCGTGGAGGAGACCTACGAGGTCCTCGGCAGGTACCTGAGGATGCTTGTGTTCGACCCGCACTACTCGAAGTACGCGCTGGGCGTCCCCGGCCTGATCCTCGTCCTCGCCGGCATCCTGATAGTCTCCAACAGGGCCTTCGAGGCCGGGATCGCCTCCCTCCTGATCATAGGCGGAGCGTTCCTGGTCAGGGGGTTCAGCATCGACAGGAACGTGACCGGCCTGCTCCACAGGGGCCCCACGGGTTTCCTCAGGTTCTTCTCGCTGGTGGCCGGGCTGATCGTGGGCATCGTCGGCATCCTAACCGGCTACGGATCCATGGTAGGCAACACCGCGGCGGTCAACGCCGTGGTCGCCAACCCGGCGGCCATCCTCGTCTACGGAGGGATCCTCGCGGGGGACTTCATAGGCGGGAGCCTGGACTTCGTGTGGGGTGGCATAGCCATCTACGCCGCCGGGGCCCTGCTTTCCCACCTGGCGAGGGGGAGCCCCCGCTGGAACAGGGACATCTTCGTGCTGGTGATGCTGGCCATACTCTATCTCCCGTTCCAGACGTTCTCGCTCTACCTCGTGAGCGGGAACGCCCAGTCGACCTTCCTGCTGATCTCCGCGGTCCTCATCGGCCTGGCTGCGATCTTCGCGCTCACCACAGTGATTTATCCGCGGGTGCGCAGCAGGGGCCCCACAGAAAACGAGTAGCACATGCTAGAGTCAGCGCTGAGGTATCTGGGCGCCTACAGAATCTACGAGGGGAGGCTGAAGGCGCAGGTCCAGGGCGAGGAGATACCCGGCCACATCGGGATCATACTCGACGGGAACAGGCGCTGGGCGCAGAACCAGGGGGTCTCCGACGGTCTCGGCCACGCGGAGGGGGCGAACAGGGCTGAGGAGCTCCTTGACTGGTGCCACGACCTGGGGATCAAGACGGTGACCCTCTACGTGCTGTCTACCGAGAACCTCGACAGGACCCCCGAAGAGCTGGCGGCCCTCTTCGGCCTCATCGAGGCGAGGCTCAACAGGCTGCTCAGCGACGTCAGGATAGCAAAGCATAGGGTCAACGTCAGGGCCATCGGCCATCTAGACCTCCTCCCGAAGTCGATCGTCGGGCTCCTGACGGCCATCGAAGAGAAGACGTCGGGATACAGCGACCACTACCTCAACATCGCCGTCGCCTACGGGGGGCGCGCGGAGATCACGGACGTGGTGAGGTCCATCGCCCAGGACGTGAAGAGCGGCAAGCTCAGCCCCCAGGCCATAACCGAGGACACGGTGTCGAAGAGGCTCTACACTGCCTACCTCCCCAACCAGGAGCCGGACCTGATAATCAGGACGTCAGGGGAGGAGAGGATGAGCGGGTTCCTCCTCTGGCAGGGCGCCTACTCTGAGCTGGTGTTCGTGGACGTCTTCTGGCCGGCCTTCCGGTACATCGACCTGCTCAGGGCCATCAGGACATACCAGAAGCGCAGGCGAAGGTATGGACGATGAGAAAACATATAGCATGACCCGGTGAGAGGGAGCGCAAGTTGAAGGTAACCCTCGGGACGCTTAAGGACAAGGGGGACGAGCTGGCGGCCTTCCTGGAGCCGCGGGTCGGCTCAAAGCCTTCGGTCTCAGGCGACTCCATGGAGTTCGAGGACGAGAGCGTCAGGGAGGGGGTGAAGCCAAGGCAGGTGAAGACCTACATCAAGCGCTTCCTTTTCATGAACGGGGTCAGGAAGAAGTACAGGGTCTTCGTCGCCGGGAAGGAGCTCACGATTCAGGAGATAGTGACAGGAGAGGAGGCCGAGGAGGAGAAGGAGAAGGCGCCGGCGAAGAAGCCCGAAGCCGAGGCTGAGGAGCCTGCGGAGCAGGAAGAGCCGGAGGAAGAAGAGGAGGCGGCCAGGGCCCCCGAGCCAAAGAAGGCCAAAGAGCAGGGAGAGAAGCCGAAGAAGGCAGCCCCCAAGAAGCCCCGCGCGAGCAAGAAGAAGGCAGACGGGTCCTCCTAGACGGCCCTGGTCCCACGAGCCCGCCTCAGCCTTTTAGCTCTCAGCAGAGCCCGCAGGTAGTTCCTCGACTCGCGCAGCCACTTCAGGGACTGGCTAAGGTCGCCGAGGGCGAAGCAGTCGGCCCCCTTCCTGAGTTTGTCCAGGGCGAACTTGAGCGACTGCCTCTCGTCTGGGACGGCGTACTGCTTCAGCTTCACGAAGCGGCCGGGGTTCTCCTCGTCCAGGTCGAGGCGGATGAAGGCGACACTCTTCTCCAGCTTCAGGTAGGCCATCCATATGGACCGGAGCTCCCCTTCGGTGGGCTCCCCCGAGACTGAGGCCAGGGCGGATTCTAGCCTCGCTGCCGCGTCCGCCAGGTCCCCGGCGGTCTCGTCCCTCCAGCCGCTCAGGCCCGCGACCCGCCCCCACTGAAGAGACGCATTGGGCCGGTTTCCTCCTCCGATTATTTATAACCAAGACAGGAGCGGCCGGCATCGGTTGCCGAAGAAGGAAGACCAGAGGATCGGGGGGGCGTGCTACATCGGCCTGGGCTCCCTGCTCGACCTGGGCAGGCTGTCCTGCGCCCTCGAGAGGGCGCCGTTCCCGCTCTTCGCGTTCAAGCAGGGGAAGTCGACGCGGATCGCGGCACAGGCGGACCTATTCATGGGGACGCCGATATTCTACTACTTCGACAACGGGACGGTCGACGAGTTCCTCGCCTACAGGATCACCGGGGAAGGGGAGGAGGTCCAGTTCGTGAGCTCGGCGAGCAACGCGTCGTACCTCTACGCGCCCGTGATAAGGGTCATGAAGATGCCGAAGCCCCTGGAGGAGAAGGACGGGTTCCAGGACAAGTTCATGTCGGTCGAGGTGGAGAACGTTCCGAGCCTGGTGAAGGTGGGGGCTTACAAGACCCTCTTCGAGGAGCCGCCGCTCCCCCTCTTCGCGTTCGTGCACGGGGGCGGGTGGGTCCTGGGGACCTTCGCCCGCATCGACGACTACGAGGAGGCGTCCATATTCTTCTATGCGAGGGTGAAGGAAGAACCGTCGGGGTTCCTGAAGTACACCTACGACAGGATCGCGGAGACCACCTACGTCAAGCGGACGGACGAGCCGGGGTTCCACTACATCAAAGTGGTGAAGCTCACCGGGACTCACCCGCTGGTTGAATTCTAAGCCGGCCCCTTCACGAACTTCTCGGCGTCGGTAAGCGTGAACTTCGAGTTGTCGTAGGACGCCCTCTGCACCGCTTCGTCGTATCTGAACCAGCCGAAGCCCTGGTGCTCGAAGGATATCTTCACCTTCTCCGAGTCGGTGGACGCGAGCATGTACACGACCTGCTTGTGCACGTTCTTGCCGCCTCTGCGGTAGTGGTACTCTATCACCTTCCTGAACCCTGGGATTATGTTGATGCCTTTCAGCCCGGTCTCCTCTTCCACCTCCCTCAGGACGGTCTGGAGCTCGCTCTCCCCCTCCTCGACCCCCCCTTTGGGGAAGTCCCAGCGGCCGGCGTTGAGCAGGAGTAGGTACATCCTCCCCCCCGACGTATCCCTGAAGACCACTGCCCCGGCGGACTTCTCTTCCATGGCCGCAGCGACCTCGGCGACGGATTAATATGATTCGCCGGTCGTCGGGGACGCTGATGCCTCCGGTGGACGATGCCTGCCGTCGCGCCCGGGGGAGCGAAACGGGGGCGGCCTGAGTGCGTTTCGCGGAGAGGCTGAAGGGGAAGGTGCAGAAGGAGAACCTCTGGTTCTTCGTCCTGATCCTCCTGTCGACCGAGGAGAGGTATGGCTTCGAGCTCAGGGGGCTCATAAACGAGAAGTTCGGCTTCTGGAGCGGGAACGTCACCGCCTACCGCGTGCTCTACGACCTCGAGAGGTCAGGCATGGTGAAGGCCGAGGCGAGGGACAGGCGGAAGTACTACCGGATCACTGAGCTCGGCCGCCAGGAGGTGCGCGAAGCGAAGGCCTTCCTGCAGGCGCTTCTGAGGGAGTAGGGGCCGCCCCGAGGACATTTTACAACGGTAAAATAGTGGCTGATATACCCTCGGCCCAAGGGGAAGAGAGGTTGGCGAAGATTAAGGTAGCCGTGGCGGGGGTGGGGAACTGCGCTTCGGCGCTGATCCAGGGGCTCCACTACTACTCGAAGAAGGGCCCGGACGAGGGCCTCACCTACTGGAGCGTCGGAGGGTACACCCCCAAGGACATAGAGTTCGTCGCCGCCTTCGACGTCAACGCCAAGAAGGTGGGGAAGGACCTCTCTCAGGCCATCTTCCAGCCCCCGAACAACACGGTGAAGATCTCAGATGTCCCCAGCATGGGGGTCAAGGTGAAGAAGGGCCCGGTGCTGGACGGCATCGGGAAGTACCTCAAGGACGTCGTGCAGCTCTCCCCCCAGCCCCCGCAGGACGTGGTGCAGGAGCTGAAGGACAGCGGCGCGGACGTCCTGGTGAACTACCTCCCTGTTGGGAGCACGGCCGCGACCCAGGCCTACGCCGAGGCAGCGCTGAAGGCGGAGGTCGCGTTCGTGAACGCCATCCCGGTCTTCATCGCCTCGGATAAGAGGTGGGCGGACAGGTTCGCGGCAGCGGGACTCCCCGTCGCCGGGGACGACGTGATGAGCCAGGTGGGGGCGACGGTCCTCCACAAGACCCTGGTCAAGATGGCCGTCGACAGGGGGGTGAAGGTGGACGAGACCTACCAGTTGAACATAGGGGGCGACACCGACTTCCTGAACATGCTTGAGGAGAGCAGGCTGAAGGACAAGAGGGAGAGCAAGACGAGCGCCGTTCGGGCCATGTCCCCCTACGAGGTGCCCACGAGGATCGGGCCCAGCGACTACGTCCCCTTCCTCGAGAACGACAAGGTGTGCTACATCTGGCTGAAGGGGAGGTACTTCGGCGGGAGCGTGGTGAAAGTTGACGTGAAGCTGCACGTGGTCGACGCCTACGACAGCGGAGGGGTCATGGTCGACGCCGTCCGCGGGGCCAAGCTCGCGCTGGACCGCGGGGTCTCGGGGCAGCTGGAGAGTCTGTCGGCCTTCTGCTTCAAGCACCCCCCGATTCAGATGCCCTACCCGGCCGCGAAGGCGGCGTTCGAAGAGTTCACTTCCGGGAAGAGGGAACGCTAGCCGCCATCCTTCTGATGTAGAAGGATACGCCCAGCGCGACGACCAGGACGAGCGCCGTCGGGATCTCGTAACGAATCAGTATGTTCGCTGCGATAGTGATAGAGGCGGAGGTCGGCACGACACCGCTGATGGTGTCCCCGGCGTAGACGAATGTCAGCCCGGCCTTGCTCATGGAGAAGGTCTGGCCCGAGCCCGCCACGACGCTGGCGTTGGCCACGGCTGTCCCCCGCGCCCCCAGGCTCGAGAAGAAGACAGTGACTTGCTTGGAGGTGGCCTGCATGTTCTGCAGGTTGGAGAACGAGAGCCCCGGGGGTATGGGGAGGGTGAAGGTGACGTCGGTGACCGGGACGCCCGACGGGTTGGTCACCTGCACGGAGAGCGTGAAGGTCTTCCCCTCCTCCGGGGTCAGGGGCGCCGAGGTTACGGTGACGGAGAGGGGCTGATAGATCTGGACCGTGGGGCGCCCGCCTTTGAGGTTGAAGGGGGTCCCGCCGAAGTAGAACGAAGCCGAGACAGGGACGGCGGACAGGTTACCGTAGATTTGCGCCATCGACGCTTGGTAGGAGAATGTGGCGTTCCCCCCTCTGCCGATGGAGCCGACGGCCCGGTGCAGCAGGCTGGAGTTTGCGGAGTCGAAGGCGTCATTGGTGGTGCTCACGGTCGCGTTGTAGACCGGGGTGGGCCCGAGGTTCTCGGCCAGGACCGTGACCGTGGAGGTCATGCCGCCGAAGAGCTCCTGGGGGGAGTACTGCTTGGACAGGACCAGGCCGGCGGGGACCGGTGTCGATCCCGACGACCCGGATACTGTGGCCCCGGCCGCCTCGCCGGTGAAGGTGAAGGGCTGGAGTATGTAGTTGGAGCCGCCGGTCAGGTTGTAGCTCATCGAGGTCCTGACCGTGGTCGAAGCGTTGAGGGACTTGTAGGACAGGGTGACTGTCCCCGACGAACAGCTGATCCCCAGGCCGTGGACACGGCCGCAGCCCAGTCCGGCGGGCAGGGCGCCCGTCGCGACGAAGTTGGTCACGCCAAGCGGGGCTATGTCCGAGGCTGCGAAGTTGAGGGTCAGGTTGGTCTCGCTCGTCGAGAGGGCTGCGAACGAGGGCGCCACCCTTAGTACTGGGAAGGCGACTTCCATGCCGCTCTGGGAGAAGACGTCGGCGATGGTGTTCGTGGTGGCGTTGAGCGCGACCCCCGCTGGGTCCTGGTACGTCACGCTGTAGGACCTCGTGACGTTGATGGCGGTTATGCTCGGCGCAGACTGCGACACCGTCACGGTCGCCGTCCCCCCGCCGGCCGCCAGGCCGGGCACCGACTTGCCTGCGACGACCACCGAAGACGCGGGGAGGGTCCCCACGTTGATCAGCGTGATGTTCAGCCGCTGGGGGCTACCGACAGGCTTGCCGAGGCTCCCGGACGGAGAAGGCACGAGGGTAGCGTACACCACGGCGTCGTCGGCCCCGAGCGACAGCCTGATGGGGTTGATCACTGCGGTCGCGTTGAAGGTCGCGCCACCGCTCTGGTAGCGGTACCTGACGACCGAAGCGGGGATGACGATAGAGCCTGATGTGGTCCCGGTGTACTCGAGCCTGTAGACCGGGGTGAGACTGGCCGAAGGACCCAGTGAGGCGGACTTCACCGTGTCGTTGCCGCCCAGGAAGGTGAACACGCCGGTGCTCCTCCACCAGGTGTCTGAGAACGACAGGCCGGAGATGCTCTCCGTTGGCGAAAGGTTGGTGAAGGTGAGCGTGACTGCGAGATCCCCGTTGGTGTGCAGGACGCCCACGTCGACCGCCCTCGTGGCGAGGAGCGGAGCTGGCTGCTCGACGATGGTCGCGTTGGTGCTGAATATCTTGTGGCCGGGGGCGAGGCTCAGGGCATAGGAGCCGGTGAAGGTGGCCCCGTTGTTCTTCACCGTGGCGCCGTCAACGGAGCTGATCATGCCGCCCAGGGCCTCCACATGGACCTCGGACGACGAGCTGGCGGAGGACGCGGTCAACGAAGTCACTGAGCTGCCGAAGAGGCCGACCACGTTCAACCCCCCGGTGGACGAGAGGGCCGACGGGGTGATGGAGCCGACGATCAGGCTGTGGGTGAATCCTGTCCCCGACGTCGCCTTCACCCCTTCGAGCACCACGAAGGGCGACTCCGACGCCACGAGGGCAGAGCCAGATATCGCCTTGGCGAACCCTCCCTCGGTCCTAGGCAGGAAGTTATTGATGAGGGTTGCCGGGACGAGACTGGAGAAAGCGACCGGGCTGAAGAACGAATAGACGCCGGTGCTGTTCGTCGCTGAGACGAAGTCTGTGAGGAGGTACGAGTCCAGGGCGGCCGCAGCCGCGGAGGCGTGGGGGAAGGAGTCGGCGCCCACGGTCAGGAAGATCCCCT
>JAFLZI010000040.1 GCA_029785625.1 Nitrososphaerota archaeon
CGTCTACACTCTCAACACGTACGGGTTTGCGGTGGTAAATGAGACGGTGATCTACACGAACAACTCGACATCGCCCCTGACGCCGCCGTCGGTCGAGGTAGGAATTGGAAGCCTTTCCTCGCTTGTAGCCGCCTGCTCCATGTATGTTCCGCAGCAGGAGGCGTGCTCCGGTCCGTCAGGAGGTCCGTACGCCGTGGCCTACTCCGGTTCGATACCGCCGGGAAACTCGACGAGCGTGAAGGTGTCTGTGCTCCTCAATAACGTAGTCACCAACGAGAACGGCACCCTCCAGGTCTCTGCCCTGACGTCCCCCTCCGTGAGCACGAAAGTCGCGAGCCTGGTGAACCAGATACAGCTCCCTCAGTCCACCTACTTCGAGGCGACGCCGAAGGGCTTCGGCGAAACCAACAACCCCACGAACACGACGTATTCGTTCACGGAGACCAACGTGCCGACCCAGGCCGCCAATACTACGGTGGCATACATCCCCAAGGGGTCAGAGGGATCCTTCAACCCGCTCCGGGTGTTCTACGTCAACAGGACAGTCACCGCCCTCCCTAGCGGAGACCCGCTCATCACGGACGAGATCCAGTTCGAGAACCTAGGAATACAGCCTCTCACGAGCCTCTCAGTCTCCATCCTCGGTCCGGCCAGCACCCAAGTGACGATACTCACGGTCAAGGGGAACGAGCCCGTGCTCCTGAGCCCGACGACGGAGCCCCTGTCGAACGGCGCCATAGACCTGACGCCTTTCGCCCTGGGATACCCGTCCAACGGAGTGCAGTCAGGAGCTAACTTCACCCTCAGGTTCCAGTATCCCCTGGGGGCGGCTTACTACTCGGTAAAAGGGGGTGAGGTGACCCTCAGTATCCCCGAAGCTCCTCCAGTGAAGGCATTCATCGGCTCATACTCGATTCTGCTGTCTCTGCCTCAAGGCGCGAGGCAGGCAGCGGCTCCTCCAGGGGGCCTTGGAGCCGTGACCCCCTGGCAGGGGGGAGAGGCCACCATATCCTACGCCATCACAGCGGGATGGTTCCTGGACGGGGGCGTCCCTATGGCGTCTGTGGTGTTCATCCTTCTTTTGATAGGGCTCTTTGCGGTACGGACCACCGCATCTCCCGGCGAGGAGGAAGAGGAAGAAGAGGAGACATCGTCCGAGCTGGCATCGGGGATGATCACGGCCTTCGACGAGAAGACCAACGTCATCAACGGCCTCTGGCCCGAGATAGACGGGAAAGACCCCAACGAGTTTGACAGGGCATACTTCGACGAGCTGCGGGGGCGCCTGGACTCCCTGAGGAGCAAAGCCCTTCAGAGGCTGAACGAGACGAGACAGAAGTCGGCGAGCCAGAAGTTCTCCGAGGTGGTCAACCAGATACAGGTGACGGAGAGAGAGGTGGACAGAGCAGCTAAGGACAAACTAAACCTCTACCAGCAGTACCACCTGCGACAGATGAGGAAGGAGGTCTTCGACAGGCTACTCCCTCAGTACTCGAAGAGGCTGGAAAGGGCCCTCAACCAGCTTTCAGACGAACTCCACACAGTCCAGCGCGAAGCCAAGCTCCTCTAGATACCGGCGCCCGCCGGGGGCAGATTTATGAGGCAGAGGAGTGACTAACCCACAGATTTGGAAGGCAATGCAGAGAAGCTGGTGATAATCGGATCCGGGCCGGCTGGGCTCACCGCAGCCATCTACGGCTGCCGGGCCGACCTCCAACCCCTCGTGTTCACGGGGACTAAGTATGGAGGGCAGCTCATGGTCACGAGCGAAGTTGAGAACTTCCCGGGTTTCCCTGACCCCGTCCTCGGCCCCGACCTCATCGGCAAGATGAGAGCCCAGGCGGAGCGTTTGGGCGCCCGACTCGTCCAGGAGGACGTCGTCGAGGTCGACTTCAAGAAGTATCCGTTCGAGATTCGTACCGGCACTGGCGTCACCAGGGCGCTCTCCGTGGTAGTCGCCACGGGCGCGAACCCAAGGCGCCTGAACCTCGAGTCAGAGATGAGGCTCATGGGGAAGGGGGTCTCCAACTGCGCCGTCTGCGACGGCTTCTTCTTCCGTGGGAAGAAGGTCGCCGTGGTGGGCGGGGGGGACACCGCCATGGAAGAGGCGACGTTCCTTACCAAATTCGCTTCTACTGTCCAGGTCATACACCGGAGAGACGAGCTCAGGGCAAGCGCCGCCCTGAAGAAGGAGGCCGACGAGAATCCAAAGATCAGCTTCATCTGGAACTCTGCCGTCACTGAAGTGATAGGGAGCGGGAAGGTGCAGGGGGTCAAGGTCAGGAACCTGAAGACGGGCGCCGAGAACGAGCTCACGGTGGACGGGCTCTTTGTGGCGATTGGGTATGAGCCCAACACAGACGTGTTCAGGGGGCAACTGGAACTCGACCCGAAGGGGTACATTGTCGTGAAGAACCATACGGAAAGCAGCGTGCCTGGGGTCTTCGTCGCTGGAGACGTGCACGACTTCCGCTACAGGCAGGCCATCACAGCCGCGGCTGACGGGTGCAAGGCGCTCCTGGACGCTGAGAGGTTCGTCAAGCAGAAGCTGGAAACGGCGATATCTATCCGATAACCGAGACGAACCTGTCTTCCGCGAAGGACTTGCTCAGCGGCCCGACGATAGGGGTCTGGTAACCGCATGACGCGCACCTGCTCTTCCCGTCCAGATTGTACCCAAGGATCTCATACCCGTGGCGCTTGACTAGGATCGCCTTACACCCGGGACAGTAGGTGCTCTCGTCGGGGTGCCCGGGGACGTTCCCCACGTAGACGTAGTTGAGCCCCGCCTTCCTCCCGATGGCGACGTGCCGCTCCAGGGTCTCGACGGGGGTCCAAGGGAGGTCCATCATCTTGTAGTCTGGGTGGAACCTGAGGAAGTGGACTGGGGTGTCAGGCCCAAGGTTATCATAGACGAAACGGCAGAGCTTCTCAGCGGCATCCAGGGACTCTCCGACCCTGGGGATGACCAGGTCTGTTATTTCGATGTGGACCTTCGCCCGGCGTTTGATCTCCAAGAGGCTCTGGAAGATGGGGTCGGCGTCGGGGATGGATATGTACCGCCTGACGAACCCGGTCTCCCCGCTCCCCTTGAAGTCGACAGTCACGCAATCCAGGAAGTCGTCCATCATCGCGACGGTCTCGGGGGTGTCGTAGCCGTTGGAGACGAAGATATTGAAGAGGCCCTTCGACCTCGCGACCCTCCCGACGTCCCTGGCGTACTCCATGAAGATCGTCGGCTGGTTGTAGGTGTAAGCCATCCCGTCGCAGCCGTACCGAAGGGCGTCGTCTACCAGCTCTTCGGGGGCAGCTTCGATCCCCTCTATCTTCCTCAGCTGGCTGATGTCGCTGTTCTGGCAGTAAGAGCAAGCCCAGGAACACCCGCTCGTGGCGATGGAGAAGATCTTGGACCCGGGCCGGTAGTGCACCACGGGCTTCTTCTCTATGGGGTCGATGTGGCCAGCCATCACCCTGCCATAGACGAGGAGGTAGAGTCTCCCTCCTACGACCCCGCGTACGCCGCAGAATCCGACCTGTCCCTCGCCTATCTGGCACCGCCTGGCGCAGGCTGTGCACTGGACCCTGCCGTTCGGGAGCTCGCGATACAGCTCGGCGGCTTTCCCGGAGGGGTCGGCCAGGCGGGGCCTGAAAGACATACCATCTCCATCAAGTCTGTCTCTTACCATTAAGGGTTGCATGGGACGGGCCGAGTTGAGAACAGCCGAGTAAACGGTTATAACATATGTTATTTCGCGGCCCAGGATGGCCAGCCTCGTCGAGTCTCTCGCGCTCTCGGCGGTCATGGGTCTCTCGATCTACCTTTCCCTCCCTCTCATCCTCCGTAGGAACCAGGACCTGAAGACGGCGAGCTTCCTGAGCGCCGTGGCGGTCGGCATACTTGTTTTCCTGATAAGCGACGTCTTCCTCGACGCGGCTGGTTCTCTCTACAACGGTTCGCTTTACGGCTACGGCTCGTCCCCCGTCTATGACCTTGTGTTCGCGCTGTCGCTGGCGTCAGGGTTCCTGCTCCTCTTCGCTGCCGGAAATCGGAACAAGATGGTTCACAGTCCCACCCACCTGGCACTTTTCATCGCCCTGGGGATCGCGTTCCAGAACTTGGCCGAAGGGCTCCTCTTCGGCGCCTTGAGCGTGGGAATAGGCCTGACGGGCACCGCTCTGGTGGTGCTCGTGGGGTTCGTCTTGCAGAACTCCACAGAGGGGTTCCCAATCGCGTCCCCCTTCCTCGGCTCGGCGGAAGGGAAGCGAGGCACCATCGCCGCGGCCCTGCTCATAGGAGGGGTACCCACCATTTTGGGAGGGGCCGTCGGATACTTCTACAACGCGACCGCTTTCGACTTGGTCTTCTACGGCCTCGCGATCGGGACGATGCTATACGTCATCCTCCCGATGCTGAGACACCTATTCGCTCAACCTTACGCATGGAGCCCCGGGGTCACCTATGCCGGTGTCTTCGTCGGATTCATGCTGGGTTTCGCGGTCAACCTCGTGTAGACATGGGGGTCGGAGGTACCAGTCCGACGCGGGGGGCGCCGTCGGCTGGGAGCGGTCCGGAATCACTAGCAGAGCTCCATCGAAACCAAGAGCTTTTTGAAAAGGCCCCTAGGCGCCCTCCTGTTGTTCAGGCCTGCGTACTCTCTAGGCGGTTTGGAACGACACGGACGACATTACAGGGGACGCCCTCTGACCAGATCAGTCAGAGGGCATTCTCGTAGCTCGAGGGATGAGGGAGCCGCACCTTCCTCACCCAGGGCTCCTGGAACCAAGGTCACAGGACGCGCCATGCTGGTAGCCGTCGTGGTCGTCATCGCGGTTGCGGGGGCTCTGCTGTTCGCTTTTCCGACCTCCACGCCGGTTGCGTTGACTACCGGAAGCACCACCATCTCCAGAGGGGCCGAGGCGATCGTGAGCTCCGCCGCACAGATCGACCCCGCAGGTTTCACCCTCGCGACGTCGACACAGCAACCCTCCGTCAGCAGTTACTGGGCCACCCTGCAGAACTCTGACGGCTCGGAAGCGAACCTCCCGGCGA
>JAFLZI010000041.1 GCA_029785625.1 Nitrososphaerota archaeon
GCGACAGCGTAGAAAGAAGGCGGGTCCAACAGCCCTAGCAGGGGCCGTCATTCACCTAGGATTCATGCAACGGACCAGCGGGAGCGGGGGTGCTGCGAGTCTTTTCGGGCTTCCGGGGAGGGGCTACCTCCTGTATGGCCCTCGCTAGGCCGATGTCCCAGCTGGTCACGCCCCCTTCCGAGTGGGTCTGGATCGCCAGCCTGACCGTAGTGTATCTGATGTGGATGTCAGGATGGTGCTCCTGCCTCTCTGCTACTGCCGCCACCCTTTCCACGAATGCGATGCCTTCCATGAACGTGTCGAACTCGAACGTCCTGGAAATGAAACTCCCTTCGTGCCTCCACTCCTCGAGGCCCTTCAGGGCCCTGTCCACCTGGCGCGGCGTCAGGAGCTTCGGCACAGGTGCCTGTGAGAGGCCGTCCGTTTTTAGTTTTACCGAAGCGGCAACTGTAGTTGACAACGGGAGTTTACGAGCCAGCGGCGCCCTCGTTTCCGTCGCATGGGAGAAAAGGAGCTCCTTCGGTCGACCGCGCAGTCTCTGCAAAGGATCAGCAGTTCGAAGTCTGAGGTGGCGTCGGGGCTCGACTCGTCCGCCATTTCGCGCCAGGTGGAGAAGGTCACGAAGCCGGGGTCCCCGGGGGCTGCCATGAAGAAGGCAGGGGTCGCACTCATCGCCGCGCCCGAGCCGTTGACCGGCGTCGCGGGAGTTGCCCTGGTCGCGTCGTCGTTCGCCATCAAAGGGAAAGAGCCGGCGAGCCTGGCGAGCATCGCCCAGGAGACGCGAAAGATCCTCCGGGAAATCCAGTCCTTTAGGATTTAAGTAGCCGCGGAGGTGTCCGCGTAACTCGATGGAACTCAAGCCATCGAAGGGACTCAAGGTGAAAGTTAACGCGCAGCGCGAAGCAGTCTTCGGCGACGAATCGGTCAGCGTCCAGGGTGCCTCGATCAAGGAGGGAGCTAGGGCCGGCACGATGACGGGTCGGACCCTGGTGGGGTTCTGCGAGGTGGAGATGCAGAAGCTCGACGGTCGCGCACACTGGTACCCGATAGAAGACCTGACGGGGGAGCATGGCGAGAAGCTGGTCGAAGAAGAGATGCCGATAGAGCTAGAAGAGGACGAGGGCCAAGAAGAGGAGCAGTAGCAGCTTGAGCGAGGCCGCCAAGGCCGAGCTTGTCTTCGTCGTCGATGTAACCTCGTTCACCAGAGGCGGTTTCATGGGCACTACCAGCTACGGGGGGAGGAACGCGAGCATGGAGTTCGACGACGGAGGCGAAGGGGTCTTCCTCACAGTAGAGATGGCCAGTCGCATCGGGGTAAGGAAGGGGTCCGAGGTCACGGTGGTCCTGGAGGACGGCGCCATCCGTAACTACGAGTTGACCGTTGCGGGGGTAGGGAAGTCCCTCCGCATCTCCGATTCAACGGTCTACTATGGCATAGGAAGAGAGGGTGCAGCCGTCCTAAGAATCAGGAAAGCATGAAACCCGCCGCCTACTTCAGCATCGCGTCCCCGTCAGAGTCTGGGAGGTCGTACCACCTCGACCTCTCGCCTATCCTCGCCCGCATCCTCCAGCCGAAGCTCTTGGGGCATCTCTCCATCATACCCGTAAGCTTCCTGATGCGCGATTCCAGGAGCTCCTTGTCTTCTCCTGCCAGCTCCCCCGCCATCGCGAGCACTGCCTCGAGGGACTTCCAGAAAGTAGTGTACACGCCCCAATCTTTCGAGCAGAGGTCGGCGATCTCGTCACCCCTGATCCCCCCTGGCTCCGTGGTTACGTCGAAGTCCTTGAATGCGACCACCAGGTCCTTGTACTCTTTCTCCGTCTTCTCGACGACCTGGAGCTTGGTCATCAGCAGCTGAGTGATGGGGAGCGTATGTGTCCCGGCGAGGATGCTCTCCTCGAAGTTGAACTTGTGGCACATGATGAACTCGTCCAGGAAGAGGTCGACCCTCCGTCGGTTCCCCATATCGTAGTAGATCAGCCTCTGCCCCATGTTGAGCTTGTTGAACAACTCCCTCGGCTTGTAACCGAGCGTTTCCATGGTTTTCACAATCTCTTTCGAGTCCTCTCTCTTACCTATCAGGTCGATGTCCTTGTTCTCCCGGAAGTATCTGGGGTCGCTGGCGCTGGGACAGAGCTTCTTGAAGGCGAGCCCCCCGAAAAGCCTGAGCCTCACCCCCTTCCTCTCGGCCATGTCAATTATCTGAGTGGCGGCCTCTAATGCGTTGGCGGGAGTCAACATTAGGCTCTCCATACGAGCGTTGAAACGCCTTCCTGGCGATTTAAGATGTGTTTAGCAGCAACGTGTTGAAGGTCGGCTGAAATGCGAAATCGTCCCGCAGCTGCGAGGCGTCCACGGAGGGCGCCCGGGCGCCCGCTCTGGCCCCCCCTCGGTCATTTCGGTTCCTCTCCCTCCCTATGGCCATACGCCAGTCAGTGTCGGTACCATCGAGGCAGAAGAGGATGGGGTGCAGTGCGTGGAAGGCTTCGGCATATCTCAGCTTCTGGGGGGCTAGCGCTCCAGGATGAGCTTCAGTTTCGCCGACGCCCCCCTTGTTTAATAACGGATGCGGCTCTATCCTTTAAGGCTCCGACGAGGGGGCCACAAGAATGAAAGACGTAGCTCGGGTTAGGCCATGTCCTTCGAGATAGCCGAAGACCTCTCCAGGCAGACCTCGGAGCTCCTTTCCCGGTTCGAAGGGAGGGCCGCCGCCTTCTCCAACAGAGAGGACCTGGCCTCGTTTGCGCTCCAGCGCGACCGAGCTGCCGCTGAGAAGACCGCCCGGGAGTTCTTCGGTCCGGGGGAGCACCTTGCGACGGGGATCGACGGTTCCATGGACTTTGACGAGCGGCTCCAGATGATACTCTTCTACGCCAACGCGACCGCCTATAGCTGCCCCTTTACAGTCGCGGAGCACCTGTCCCTGGACCTATCCGGGGCTTACAGAGAGTCGAAGATGGACGCTTCTGCAGCCATCCCGCTCTGGGCCGAGGACCTCTCCAACGTCCTCACAAACGAGCCGGAGATAGACATCGAGCTGGAGCATTCGGTTGAGAGGATCCCGAACTCTTTCATGACCCTCGGAGAGCTTTACCTGGGGTACCGGGCCTGCGAGAAGTCTAGGATCGTGTTCATGGACCGGCCTCTCTCCGGGACCTATTCGACCCTCTCCCGCGACGTCAGGCTGCTCCTCAGGCGGGGAGAGACCAAGCTCACCCGTTGGTCCCCGGACGTTCCGGCGACGCTGCTGGACATGAAGCTCTCACTGTCTCTAGGCTCCCCGTCCATGGCGGTCCCCACCAGGGGCCGCTATCTACATGTCGCCATGCTAAAGCGCCTGCTCGCGGGCCCGGCGAGCGTAGCAGACCTCTCGAAGACGCTCAAGGTCAGGGAAGCGGAGGCGTCGAAGGCCGCCGCAAGGCTCCTCAGGTTCGACAAGGAAGCTGGAGGGTCGGTACTGTCAGACTCAGCAGAGTCCCACCTCGGGGTGAGGGACGAGGTCCGAGGATATTGGAGCCGTACCCTGGCGCTGTCTGTCGACTACGCATCCAAGGTCTTCTCCAGGTCGAGGCACCCCCTCGCCTTGAAGGCGGACGAGTATCTTACGATGCTCGACGTGAGCGCGGTCTCTCTGTTCCTGCTCCAGGGGCTCCTCGACCGGGCCTCGGAGAAGCGGACCCTCCTGGTGGGGATAGCCAAGGACACCTCGGCGACTGACGTCGCAAGGTCGGTCCTGCCGTTCGCGTCAGCCGGCGGTTTCCTGAGACTGGGCTCTCCGGCCCCGATGCTGAGGAACGACAGGGCTTTCCTGGCGATTCTGAGCGCCGAAAACCCGGAGATCGCGACCCCCTGGAGGACGATGGGGTACGACTCCGCCTTCTCGACCATCGCCAACGTCGGAGGAGAGCTGCGCAGCGCCAGGAAACTGGTCTCAAGAGAACGGCTCTTCGTCCGGTCTTACTTCCAGCTCCGGACCCTCAGGAGCGACAGAAAGGTCAGGTCGCAGGTCTTCCTCTTCGACAGGCCGTTCGGCGAAGGAGACGAGGGCGCCGAGAGGCAGGTCAGGGTCAAGGAGAAGTCAGGGATGGCTGACGTCGGTGCCTACTTCGAAGGGGACCGCCTCAGCAAGGCGTCCAACCTGGTCCTGCATATCTTATCCATGGCGGACAACCCGGAGGTCTTCGAAGCCTTCGGCCACAACCAGCTGCTCTACCTGGCGGACAAGGCGGTGAAGGCGGAGGTCAGGATGCTCCGGAGCTCCCTCAGGGGGGTCGCGGACCTCAGCGCTGGCGGTGTGTCCAACAGGCGGAAGATATTCGGGCTCGTTACACCTTATAGGCAGCAGCGGGCCGAGGCCGAACACGCGAGGATGAAACAATAGAGATGCTGGAGAGCCAGCAGAACGGGTTCTTCGACAACATGGGCGGGGAGTTCGACGCCCGCCTCAAGATGGTCACGAGGACTACGAGGACCACCAAGAGCGACGGCAGGGAGCTGACCGTGTCCAACCCGCTCGCGATAATCGAGGCGCGGTTCAGCTACAAGGTCCTCGACAGGCTCCTCTCCCCCAACTTCGTCGCCATAGAAAGGAGCGTAGAAGGCGAGAAGCGCTACGTGATGTACGAGGTGGTGGCCGTCAACCCCACGCACTACCAGCTCCCGGGGATCGACGCTTCCATGCCCACCCTCCTCAGGAAAGAGTACCTCGACACCATCAACGAGAGCTGGGGCAAGTCCCAAGAGACCTGGATCGACCTCGCGGCGGTCCCGACCAGCTACTGCGCGAAGCTGCAGGGCGACGGCATGGAGTACGCGCGAGCCTCCTATGC
>JAFLZI010000042.1 GCA_029785625.1 Nitrososphaerota archaeon
CGAGTCCGCCATGGCGATCGCACTGGCGCGCCTGGGTGGGATCGGGGTCATCCACAGGTTCCTTACGCTCGAAGAGCAGGTCTCAGAGGTGCTGAAGGTGAAGAGGTCCGAGGGGGTGGTCATCGAGGACCCCGTCACGCTTGGGCCGGAAGCGACCGTGAGGACGGCGGTCAAGCTGATCAGGGACAGGGAGGTCGGAGGGATAGTCATAATCGGCCCGGGGCGGAAGGTCCTCGGCCTTGTCACCAGGAGGGACATGACTATGGAGGAAGACCCCGACAGGAAGGTCGAGGAGGTCATGACCCCGAGGTCGAAGCTCATCACCGCACGGAGGGGAGTGACACTCGAGGAGGCCAAAGAGATCCTCCGCGCCAACAAGGTGGAGAAGCTCCCTCTGGTCGACGCCAAAGGGAGCCTGGCCGGGCTCATCACCTCGAAGGACATCACGAAGAGGAAGCAGTTCCCCCTGGCCACCAAAGATTCCAAGGGACGCCTTCGGGTTGCTGCCGCTGTCGGGGTCAAAGGAGATCAGATGGAGAGGTCGCGGAAGCTGTTCGACGCCGGAGCCGACGCCCTTGTTGTTGACGTCGCCCACGGCCATTCGTCCCGCGCGATTGACACGCTCCGGGAGATCAAGCGGAGCTTGGGCGACGTCGAAGTGGTCGCCGGGAACGTAGCCACAGCGAAGGGGGCGGCCGACCTGGTGAAGGCGGGAGCGGACGCGGTCAAGGTCGGGGTGGGGGCAGGGAGCATCTGCGTCACCAGGGTCGTCACAGGGTCAGGGGTCCCCCAGCTGACGGCGATAATGGACAGCGCCGATGCGGCCGCCGACAGCGGCGTCCCGATCATCGGGGACGGAGGGATCCGGAATCCTGGAGATGTCACCAAGGCCGTGGCGGCGGGCGCCTCGTCGGTGATGATAGGGAGCCTCTTTGCAGGGACGGAGGAGAGCCCCGGCCCGACCGTCTTCAGGGAGGGGGCTAGGTACAAGCTGACGCGGGGGATGGCCTCCCTGGCTGCCACCTTGGACAGGAGGATGAGGGAGTCGAAGGCGACCGGCCTCAGCGAAGACGAACTGATAGGCGAGATAGTCGAGGAGAGCGTCCCCGAAGGTGTGGAGGGGATGATCCCGTACAGGGGGCGAGTGGAGGAGGTGGTGAAGCAGCTCGTAGGCGGCCTGAGGTCTGGGATGAGCTATTCTGGGGCCCACGACCTGCCGGAGCTGAGGAGGAACGCAGAGTTCATGCGGATAACTACGGCCGGTCTCGCGGAGAGCCTCCCGCACGACATACAGAGGGTCTTCTGACCTGCCGAACCTCTCGGTGGTCGGCCTCCAATGGGGAGACGAGGGCAAAGGGAAGATGGTCGACTATCTCGCGGATGGGTATGACGCTGTCGCCCGGTTCAACGGCGGGAGCAACGCCGGCCACACGGTGGTGATAGGAGGGAGCAGGCACACCTTCCACCTGGTACCTTCCGGGGCGATGAAGGGGAAACAGCTCCTCATAGGCGCAGGGGTAGCCGTCGACCCCGTGGTGCTTGGAGAGGAGCTCGCGGTCCTCCCGTCCGAAGCGAGACGGAAGCTCCTGGTGGACGGAAGGTGCACCCTCGTCTCCCCGGTGGACCGGGAGTTCGACGCCATGATCGAAGAGACCAGGGGTGCCTCGGCCATCGGGACCACCAGGAGGGGGATCGGGCCGGCATACGCGCTGAGGGCGCTCAGGCTAAGCCCCAGGGCGATGGACCTGGCGGGGGGGTTCGACCTTGGGCCTCTGGCGAGATTCTACCGCAGACTCTCCCTGGACCCGGCCGGGCTCCAGTCTTGGGCCGGTGAGTCCAAGGAGCTTCTGGAGGCGCTGCTGGGAGACGTCGGCGAAAGGGTGGTCAAGATAAACGAAAGCGGGGGGTCTGTCCTCCTCGAGGGGTCCCAGGGGTCCCTGCTCGACCTCCTACACGGGTCCTATCCTTACGTCACAGCCACGCACACAACGGCGGGGTACATCCCTTCCGCCCTGGGGATCCCCCCTTCGCTCTCCGGTTCGGTTCTGGGGGTTACGAAGTGTTACACCACTAGGGTCGGGGGTGGCCCGTTCCCGACAGAGATTGTTGGAACCCTCGGGGAGACAATCAGGGCTCTAGGGAACGAGTACGGGGCGACGACGGGGCGGCCCAGGCGGGTCGGATGGCTCGACCTCGTCGCCCTGAAGTACACGCTGAGGCTCAACGGTTCGCGGGAGGTGGCAGTCACCAAGCTCGACGTCCTCTCCAGGGTGAAGGAGTTCAAGGTCTGCGTCGCCTACAGGGGGCGCGGAGGAGAGACCGACGACTACCAGTCGGTCCTGAAGCGCCCTGAGGAGTTCGAACCTGTCTTCGACTCACCCCCCTCCCTTCACGGGGCAAGCTTCGCCGGGGGCCTGGACGGGGCGGGGCGCAGCTTCGTGGACTATCTGGAGGGGAGGCTGAATGCCAGGGTCGCCATCGTCTCCCACGGCGACGAGCGGTCCAAGACCATCGCGCTCTGAGGCCGCCCCTTGGGCGCCTTCAGTTCTTGAATACCCAGGACAGGTCTGGAGGGTGGGCCCTGCCCTTCGCCTTCTCGTTCAGGGCATGCGCGACTAGGGGGAGCGCAAGGGTGATGTCGGCGTAGAGCGTCGCCTTCTTGGCCTGCGACGAGATCTTCCCCCAACTTATCGCCTCCTCCAGGGTGCACCCTGAAAGCCCGCCCCACTGCGGGCTGTCGGCCGTTATCTGAATGGCGTATTCGTGGGGCGTTTCCTCCTCGCCCCCTTTGGAGAGGGACTTGATTATGGTAGACAGCTGGATCGTGTCTTTGGGGACTCCGCCCCCAAGGTACACCACCCCCGTCCTCTTCGTCTTCTCGGCGATCTGGGCGAGCTCTTCCATGTCCTTCGTCTGGTCGAGCCTGATCATCTTCCCCTTCTCGCGCTTCAACAGGCTCAGGGCCACCCCGTAGCCGCTGTCTATGAGCCCGGGAGAGTATATGGGGACCTTCGCCTTGTGGGCGGCCGCGACTATGCTGGGGATCCCCTTCTTGGAGAGGAACCCCCCGAACTGGTAAAGGAACTCCCTCGTGGAATAGACCTCCTTCTCGTCCAAAGTGTTGGCGAAGTCGAAGATGGTCCTCTCCAGCTTCCTGTACTCCATCTCGTCGGCGTAGACGTCGTAGAACCTGTCTATCTTGAGCTTAAGGAGCTCTTCGTCGTCGGCCAGCCATGTCCCCTGATAGTAGTGGTATCCCAGCGCCTCGAGGATGTCCTCCGAGATGTTCGCCCCCGTGCTGACCACGACGTCGACGTATCTCTTCTCCACCAGCCACCTGACGATCTTCCACTGGCCCGTGGTGCTCAGGGAGCCCGTGAGCCCCAGGAACACGGTGAGGCCTTTCTGCTCCGCCATCTCGGCCCATATTTTTGACGCCTCTCCAAGCTTCTTCCCCTGGAACCCCGTCTGAGACATCTCGTCCAAAAGCTCCGAGACGCTCTTCTTGCCGACCTCTATGGTCGCCACCGGTCTGGAAAGCACCTCCTTCCTTGATACCACGGCCGGCCGTCTGCAGGGTTCGCTTAATTGCCTTACTGAAAGCGCCGCGTCACTTTACCGTGACAGACTTCGCTAGGTTCCGCGGGTAGTCGGGGTCGTTCTTCCTGGCCACAGCCGCATGGTAAGCCAGCAGCTGGAGCGGGATCACTTCGACTATCGGCGTGAACTTCGGCTGGACCTTTGGCACCCTGATGAACCGTCTGTACACGTCATCCGCGGCGTCGGAGATCCCTATCACGTCGGCTCCCCTGGCCTTCAGCTCCTCCGCGCTGGAGAGCGAGTCTGCGTGGGTCCCCCCGGTCGGGTTCAGCACGACCACCGGGGTCCCCTTCTCGATAAGCGCCAACGTACCGTGCTTCAGCTCGCTGGCCGCCATCCCTTCGGCATGGATGTATGACAGCTCCTTCAGCTTCAGCGCTCCCTCGAGCGCCACAGGGCTCTCGTACCCTCTTGCCACGAAGTAGAAGTCGGGCCTGTCCATGTATTCCTTCACCAAGTCCCTCACCTGCCCGTCGCACTTCAGGGCCTCGGTCACTGCTTCGGACAGCTCTTTGCTGCCGTTGGAGTGCCTCCCCCCTAGAACGGCGTCGACTACCAGGTTGGCGACTACCACCTGCGCGGTGAAGCTCTTGGTGGCGGCGACGCCGACCTCCGGCCCGCAGTTCAGGAGCATGAACCCATCGCTTTCGCGGGCCAGCGTTGACCCGGCCGCGTTGACTATGGAGTAGACCTTCGCCCCGAGCTTCTTCGCCTCCTTGACGGCCTCCAGGACATCCGCGGTCTCCCCGCTCTGCGAGAAAGCTATCACGACCGAGCCCCTCCCCAGGAAGCCGGCATGTTCCTTCAGCTCGCCGGCCACGACCGCTTCCGCCCTGATCCTGGCCTCCTTGTTCAGCCGGAACTTCATGAGGAGGCCTGCGTGGTAGGACGTCCCCGACGCGGTGATGTACAGCGTCTTTGCCTTCCTTATGGCCCTCGCGAAAGCCTCCACCCTCTCGGTTTCCTGGATGGACGCCGAGACCACCGTCTGAGGCTGCTCGTTGATCTCCTTCAGCGTGTAGTGCGCGAAATCGCTCTTGGATACGTCAGAGAGCTCCCAGGCCACCTGGGTCGGCCTCCGCTTTACGCTCCGTCCGTCAGGGCCCACTATCTTGACCCCGTCCTTCGTCAGCACGGCTACCTCGCGGTTATCCAGGAAT
>JAFLZI010000043.1 GCA_029785625.1 Nitrososphaerota archaeon
TACGCGGCCGCGATAGCGCCGTTCATCGGCCCATACAAGGACATCCCGGCGCACTCCGTAACTATCTTCGCCTTTACCCCCTTCGCTATTTCTGGGAGGATCGTGTTCTCGAGGGCGGCAGGGCTGAGTACGTCGACGTCCATCTGCAGCAGTTCCCTCTCAGAGGCCTTCTGGCTCCCAGGGAAGCCGACCACCGAGCCGGTCCTCTCCTTGTAGGCGATGAGCTTGGAGGCGTCGATCGGTGTCTTGCTCGTGATCGCTCCCTGCGAGTCGCTGGCTCCCATGAGCCTGGGCCCGTACCCCTGCAGGATCTCGGCATAGTTGGAGCCGGCGTTCCCGAAGCCTTCGACCGCGAAGGTCGCCTTCTTCAGGTCGATTTTGTTCACCTTGGCAGCCTCTATTGTGCAAAAGACCGCGCCCCTGCCGGTCGCCTTGTCCCTGCCGAGAGATCCGCCCAGCGGGACTGGTTTCCCTGTGACTACCCCTGGTGACATGTGCCCCTCGAGGGCGCTGTAGGTGTCCAGTATCCAAGCCATTGTCTGGGCGTTGGTATAGACGTCGGGCGCCGGGATGTCCTTGTATGGGCCGATGAACGGCGCTATCGCGGCCGCGTACCGGCGGGTGAGCCTCTCGAGCTCCGGCTGAGACATGTGTTTGGGGTCGCAGATGATCCCCCCCTTTGCCCCCCCGTATGGGATGTCAGCGACGCTGGTCTTCCAAGTCATCCAGGCGGAAAGGGCCTTCACCTCGTCGAGGGTGACCCCGGGGTGGTATCGTATGCCGCCCTTGAAAGGGCCGCGGGCGTCGTTGTACTGGACCCTGTAACCGGTAAAGACGCGGACGCTCCCGTTGTCCATCCTGACGGGGAGAGAGACTATGAGCTGTCTCTTCGGCGCGGATAGGATCTGGAATGTATCTTCGTCAAGCTTCAGGTACCCGGCGGCGTTCCGCAGCTGCTGGGTCGCGCTTTCGAACGGGTTAGGCTTAACCTGACTGGTTTCCTTCATCATTGTCTTTTGAGCCACAGATTTGGCCTTTTTAATATTCTATTTAACAGCGAGCGTCGGTTCTCACATCAGAGAACGAGCGAGCTCCGTCACCTTGGACTTCCAGTCTCGCGCCTTTACTACGCTGCTGGCCACCAGGACCCCGTCCGCCCCCAGCTCCACCGCCCTCCTCACATCCTCGCCTGACACTATCCCTGCCCCGCACAGGACGCCTCCCTTGAACCCGGACTCCCTTACCGCCGACACCGTCTTCCGCACAAGGGCGGGCTTTGCCCGGGAGACGGCGACGCCGCTGCCTATGAGCCCGGGCGGCTCGACGGCTACGTACCTAGGCGAGAGTGAGGCAAGCTTCGACGCCTCCCTGCTCGTCCCGGCGCAGAGGCAGACTCCCATCCCCATTCCTTGCACCCTGGGGACCAGCTTCGACAGCTGCGAGAATGGGAGCCTACACTCGCTGTGGTTCAGCATGGTCCCCGCGGCACCGGCGGCCCTGACAGCCTCGGGGAGCACCGCTCCCGTGGTCTTGTCTCCGGCTCCGCTTCCCACGGCCTGGCTGTACACCTTCGCCCCTGTTTTTGCTACCAGTGCGAGCATCGGGAGCGGAGGTGCGATGACCGCCTCCACACGCAGCTCCTCCCCGGCGGCCTTCACCGCCTCTGCCAGCCTCAGCGAGCCGTCTCCCATCGTCTCAGGATAGTTCTTGCAGTTTACAATGATCGTCCTCAACGGAGGTGCGGCGTGGAGAGCGTGCAGGGTGTCTTAAAGGGTGGCGTAGAAGGAGTCGCAGTCGCGGCTCAGGAGGTCGTCCTATACCCCGTCGTCGTCCGAGTCTTCTTCCCAGCCGTCTTCGTCCAAGTCCTCATCCAGCTCTTCGTCAAGTTCCTGGTCTTCTTCGGACATGCTCGCCCGCCGATTTCGATTGTCCTATTAAACGTCGCGGTCTCGGATTCGCCCGCCGCTTTTTTCGCGGGAAACAAAGGTTAACAGAAACTCCAGGCGAAGGACTGCCGTTGGCCGCGGCCATCCTTCCTCTGGACGTCAGGTCGGTCGCGAGGGCGGCGGAGAGTGTCAGGGCCGGAGGGTTGGTGGTCTATCCGACGGACACGGTCTACGGGCTGGGGTGCGACCCCTTCAACGAAGGCGCTGTCGACCGTCTCTTCGCGGCCAAGGGGAGGGAGGCGAAAGCTGTCCCGGTGCTCTGCAGCTCCCTAGGCAAGGCTGGGGACCTCGTCGACCTTGACCAGAGGGCCAGGGAGCTCGCGGAAAGGAGCTGGCCGGGGGCGCTCACCATCGTGGCGCCTCTCAAGATGCGCGTGCCGGACCGCCTGAGCCAGGGGCCCAACCTCGGGGTGAGGGTCCCGAACCATCCTGGGTGCCTCGAGCTCATTTCAGCCTGCGGCGGGTGGCTGACCGGGACGAGCGCGAACCTCTCGGGGACGCCCTCGGCGAAGAGCGCCGATGAAGCCCGCAGGCAGCTTGGGGCTTCAGTCGACGTCATTCTCGACGGCGGGCCGGCGTCGGGAGCCGAGTCCACCGTCGTCAGGGTGGTCGGCGGCGTGGTCACAATCTTAAGAACCGGCCCAGTCGGGGTCGAAACGAAGTGAAGGCCGGACGAACCTCGTAGTCACCTCAGGCAAAGGGCTCGAGGCGAGAGCCTCCGCAGAGTTCAAGGAGATCGCCCTGCTCTCCGGGATAAGGAAGCTGGTCATCGACAGGTCCGCCTACGACGGAGTGATAGAGGTGGACGTAGAGGACCCGAAGGCCCTCATCTCGTTCATCACAGAGTACGTCCGCGCCGAGCCTTTCAGGGTCCACTACATACTCAGGATAATCCCCGTCCACCGGGTCGTGGACACGAAGGTGGAAGAGATCGTCAAGGCGGTAAAGGAGCTCGCCGCGGGGATAGGGCCCGGGGAGACGTTCAGGATAACAATCGAGGCGAGGGAATCTCCATACACCGACAAGCAGCTCATCGACGCCCTCGCCGACGCCGTCGACAGGAAGGTCGACCTGGAGTCCCCTGACAAGATAGTCCTTCTGGAGATATTCGGCGAGTACTCGGGGATATCAGTGATATCCCCCGACGAGATAGTCAGCATCCAGAAGCTCAAGCGGGCCGTCTAGGCGCGTTCCGCTCCCAGGAGGGCCGCCCGTTCTATCCTGCACAGCTCGGCCCTGTTCAGCCTGCGGCTGGGGAGCTCCTCTCCTGAGAACCCTGGTGGACGCTTCGGGTCCTCCAGGCCGGCGACTATCGCGATGAACGGAGCGCCGCCCTTTGCCCCTTGCGTCCTTATGGCCTTCTCAATCTGGGTCGTCCCGGCGAGCCTCAGGAGGAGGTCTATCTCGGGCTTCCTTGCGAGTATGCTCCCAGACGACATGGCCTGGAACGTCTGGGCGGCCAGCATCTCGATGAAGAATTCGTTGTCGGCCGCTTCGAGGCGTACCGCCTGGACGACCGAGCCGGGGTTCTCCGTACTGAGGGCACTCTTGGCCAGGTCGGGGGTAAGGGAGCCCCTGCAGACGAAGGCTTTCGCTCGGACCAGGTCTTGGTCACCCGCCATGGGAGAAAGGGACTAGGGCGACGCTCGCGCCGTCAGGGATCCGCATGGTCTTCCCTGCGGGCACGAACGCGTCTCCGTCTTCGACCACAACCAGCGTGTTGTACTTCGTGAACCCTGGGTCTTTGAGCGCGGTCAGCGCACGGACCTTCTCGACTACGTCGGACGCCTCTATCCCACCCTCGGCGAGCGATATCTCCTCGGCCCCGACAGCGCTGGCAATGTGCCCCATGCACTTCACCCTGATCATCCTGTGTCTAGGAAGAGGAGCCTTTCCTTATACCTTCTCCCGTCGTAGTTCGTCCCGGCCGGGGCCAACCGCCCCCCGCCCCCCGATAGCCTCTTCCTGAGGGTCTCCGTCGTGGCGGACCGCAGCTCTGCCAGGGGGAACCTGACGGCCACCGGTCTGGGGTCTATCAGGTGCATTGACGTCTTGCAGGGGAGGAGCCTGCCGGTCCTCGCTGCCGAGACGACGTCTTCCTTGGTCAGCCTCCTTGGAAGGACGACTAGGTTCCTCTTCGCCTGGAGCTCGATGTCGACCTCGTCTTCCGGGACGAACCGCCTCTGCCACCCTTCTTTCTCCGAGAGCCTGTCGAAGGTGGCCATCGCAGCCACGACCCCATCTTGCGTGCCGCGCCCCCCAATCAGATAAGCGGAGTCCGAGGTCAGGACGGCTAGGAGCGTTTCCCGTCTCTGCAGAGCCGAGAACGCCTCCGCCAGCGACGTCCTCCTGGCGTCCACCGCCTCGGTGACGGCGGCGGCTACCGAGTCGCCTTCCCTCACCGTGTAGCATCTGGCCCATCGGCCGAGGGTTATCGCCTTCGAGCTGTACTCGACCGAACAGCAGACCGCGTTCTCCTCTCCCAGCTCCTTGAACGCCGCCAGTCTGTGCATCCCGTCGAGGACTGTTCCCGTGTCCCTGTCTATCATGATGGGGTCCTTCTGCATGCCATCCTTCCTCATCTCAGTGACAAGCTCCATTACGCGGGAGGGAATCGTCTCTTCATGGGGGCGGAGCGAGCTTACGGCCCTTATCCCTAGTGAGAAGCCCGCCGTCGCCAGGGCCAAGGCCTACTCCTTTGACTCTTCTACGGCCGGCTCTTCGCTGTCTTCAGCGTCAACCTGACGGGTCTTGGTGATGTAGCCGGCGATCCTGTTGCGGAGCTGCTTGGAAGGGA
>JAFLZI010000044.1 GCA_029785625.1 Nitrososphaerota archaeon
CCGGAAGAGGTCGAGCTCCTCACGAAGTCGATCAGGGAGTGCGAGAAGGTCTACGACGAACTGGAGGGTGAGATACGCCCCGGGAGGACCGACAAGCAGGTCCACGACGCCGCCCACCTCCTGCTAGAAGAGAAGAGGCTCCATCCCGCCTGGGCACCTGACCACTGTCCTTCCGTCCAGGTAGGCTCGGTCCCGGCGGGACACCTCGGGTTCCGTGGCGCCGAGATAACGAAGGGAGACATGGTCAAGCTCGACTTCGGGGTCAGGTACGAAGGATACTGCAGCGACATACAGAGAGTCTACTATGTCGGAGGCGGCTCCATCCCAGAGGAGGTGAAGAGGACCTTTGCCTCGGCCCGCGGCGCCAACGACGCCGCCCTCTCCATCCTGAAACCAGGCGTCCCTGGCTGGAGGGTGGACGACATAGCCAGGCGGCTGATAGTGAAGGACGGCTTCCCAGAGTACAAACACGCCCTCGGCCACGCCCTCGGAAGGAGCACGCACGAGATAGGCCCCCTCCTCGGGCCGAGGTGGCCCAACAGGTATGGGAAACAAGGTGAGAAAAAAGTCGAGAGGGACATGGTCTTCACCATCGAACCCTCGGTCGAGGGGAAGGCAGGGACCTGCAACCTGGAGCAGGACGTCTTGGTCACCGCGAGGGGGTACAGGGAACTCTCCAAGAGCCAGCGCGAAATCATCAGAGTGGGCTGACAAGGGGCGTCTTTCGGAGAAACCCTTTTGCGCAGGGGCCGCGCCGCAAGTCAGCCATGCCCCACGGAGACCTGGACGATAGGCTCTTCTGGCTTGCCACAGAGAAGGAGATCAGGACCGCCGCTGCCACGGACGCCTACTTCCTCCACACGAAGAAGGTTCTCAGGAAGAACAACATCGAGTCCAGGGTTGTCATGGAGGTGTTCGCCCGGGACGTCCCCTACGCCGACAACTGGGGGGTCCTGACCGGGGTCTACGAGGCGGCAAAGCTCCTGGAAGGGCTCCCTGTGGACGTCTGGGCCTTCGACGAGGGGTCTGTCTTCCTCGCTGACAAGAGCACGGCGATGTACGAGCCACTGATGACGATAGAAGGTAGATACTCAGACTTCCTCGAATACGAGAACCCCCTGCTGGGGCTGCTGTCCTCTTCCACCAGCGTTTCGACCCGGGCCGCAAAACTCAGAGTGGCGGCTGGCCCAAGGCTCCTTCTCAGCTTCGGGACGAGGCGGATACACCCTGCGCTTGCTCCGTTGGTCGAACGGGCGTGCTACATAGCGGGGTTCGACGGCGTCTCCAACGTGCTGGGGGCCAAGCTCCTTGGGATCGAGCCGTCGGGGACCATGCCTCACTCCCTCGTCCAGATATTGGGGAGCCAGGAGAGGGCTTGGCGTCTTTTCGACGAAGCAGTCCCAGTGGGGATCCCCCGCGTCGCCCTGGTAGACACCTTCTGGGACGAGAAGACCGAATCCGTCAAGGCATTGGAGGTCCTGGGACCGAAGCTCTGGGGGGTCAGGCTCGACACGCCCGCCTCCAGGCGCGGAGACTTCGCCAAGATAGTTGAGGAGGTGAGATGGGAGCTCGACATCCGCGGAGGCAAGAAGGTGAAGATCATCGCGTCCGGGAGGCTGGACGAGGAGACTATGGCGAGGCTGAACCCCCTGGTCGACGGTTACGGCGTGGGGACTGCCGTCGCATATCCGCCAGTCGTAGATCTGAGCGCAAAGATCGTCGAGGTCGCGAACGGCGATAGGATGGAGTTCAGGGCAAAGCGCGGAGGACTCGGCGGTAGGAAAGCGGTGTTCAGGTCCCAGGGGTTCAGGGACCAGGTCGTCCTCGAGGAAGGGGCCAAGCCCGGGCGTGCGGTCCAGATGCTCAAACCGCTGCTCTCCAAGGGGAAGATGGTGGGGACCTTCAGATCGGTCGACGAAGTGAGAACCAGAGTCTTGGAAGACCTGGCAGAGCTTGGCAGGTCGACCCCGGCGCTCAAGTGGAGGTGACGCTCGGTGCGACTGGCGCTCCTGGCGGTCGATGTACAAGTCGACTTCTGTCCCGGCGGGTCCTTGGCTGTCCAGTCAGGCGACGAGGTAGTCCCCGGGCTGAACAGGCTGATCCTGGAGTTCCAGAGGCGCGGCCTCCCTGTCTTTTTCACCAGGGACTGGCATCCGCGCAACCACGCGTCGTTCAGGAGCCAGGGAGGGATCTGGCCCCCGCACTGCGTCCAGGATACGAAGGGTGCCGAGTTCCACCCGGGACTGAAGGTGCCCGCAGGAGCCCCAATCATAAGCAAGGGAGACGACCCGGCGAAGGAGGCGTACTCTGGTTTCCAGGAGACAGACCTCGAATCGCGCCTGAAAAGGGCCGGCGTTGACAAGGTCGTCATAGGCGGCCTGACGACGGACTACTGCGTCAGGCAGAGCTCCCTCGACGCAATCCGCGCAGGCTTCAAGGTCGAGGTCGTCGTAGACTGCGTCAGGGCCGTGAACGCAAAACGTGGGGACGGCGAGAGGGCGCTGATTGAAATCGAGAGAGCCGGTGCCCGCCTGCTGAGCGCAGAGGCCGTGGTCAGAGAATTGGCCAGCACGCAGCATTAGGTCATCATCCCGGCCCTTGGAGTCGGGCCAGTCCAGATCGCCCGTCGTAGCGCGCCGCGTGCCAGACCGGTTTTTGCGCGTCTTCTTTCTATTTATCCATTCCCGGCCTGTAAATCGGCTCGGTTTTATTAGCAGGCCGCGCTTCGTCCGTCCTGTTGAGCGAAGCGGAGGAGTACGTCAGTTGGTGGCTGGCCCTCTCAAGGGACCCCGACTACTACACCAACACAGAGCAGGGACAGAAGGAGCTGGCCGAGATGATCCGCAAGGAGTCGGAGCGCCTCCTCGAAGAGATCGGGAAGCTGGTGAAGCCGACGAAGGAAATCATCTGGCTGTCGAACTTCTGTAAGTCGTGCCACTACTTCAAGTCAGAGGGGAGGAAGATGTCATGCAACAAGTGGCACGTCCGCCTCGTCAAGCCCTTCTACGGGAGAGCCGTCTGGAAGCAGGTCAGATCGAAGCCCAGCGACGACGAAAAGGAGTTGGTGGTGGATGGCATCGACTGGGACACCAGGTGGAAGGAGGTGTCTGAGAAGGTCGTCGACATGGCCGTAGGCATGGTGAACGGCGGGTACCCATACTTCTGCTACAAGGGGACGTAACCCGTTCAAATTCTGTGGGCTCATAGGACCCGGAGCCTTTCCACAACTGATTCGTCATTACGTGGGGTCTTCGCGCTCGAACCCAAGGTGCGCAAACACTGGGTGAAGGAAGCACGGCGACGTCGAACCCGTCGTCATAGCCTTCAGGAGAACAAGGGAATCGCCGCGCCTTCTGGCACTCATAGGAAACTGCGTTGCCCGTCGGTCAGGACGCCGGGGAACTCCTGTCACCTGTGTAGCATCGTTTTTACGACCGCCTCTCCTCCCTTTGGCTGTGGCCCGGGCCGCCCCATCCGTCCAGACCGCCTCCACCGGTCTCCCTCCTTACACGAAGAGCCTCCTGAAATGGAGCTTCGCCATCGGCGTCATCCCTCCGGTCGCCCTAGTGGCCGCCCTCGCCCTGAAGAGCCTCTACATGCTTGACTACGTGCATGTGCTCACCGGGGGCGCTTGGACCGGGTTCGACCTCTACACCGGCCTAATCTTGTCGCGCATCCTGAGGTCCCTGGAGGTCCCCGCCAGGGTCGAGGTCGCCAAGAGGCTCACCCCCACGACCTTCTTCATCCTCCCGTCCCTATCCGCGGTCGCCATAACGGCGGGCATCTATCTCGCTCAGAAACTCGGGGAGTTCAACCTGAACGACCCCTGGATACTCGCCGCCGGGGCCATAGTGATCATCCTCGTCGCCCAGGGCTTCGGGATTTTCCTCCCCAACGGGGTGAGGATATTCCTCGAACTGGCGAAGGCGAAGCCCGACCCTGCCTTGATATCGAAGCTGACCATGAGGAACGTCCGGCTCGCCGCCAGCCAGGCGGTCTTCCAGATTCTGATAATATTGGTGATGGCTCACCTCGCGGTGTATTAGATGAATGCAAGCGCCCTCCTCGCCATTGTCGCCTTCGCCGGGGCCCTCCTCCTGGTCTTCGGGTACCTCTACAGGATAGCGGCCAAGAGCCACGCGAAGGGAGAGCTGGCCGACGAAGGGATACGAATCCTCCGCTGGGCACTGTTGGGGCAGCTGGTCATCTTCTTGATACTCGCCATAACCGCGTTCCTGACCTGACCGGGCTCCAGGCATAATCGGAGCCTTTCGCACGCGCAAAGACACGCAGGCATATGGGCGCACAGGCGCAAGCGAAAGAGAGCACGTTGAGTTGAGAGGGCTAGAGTTGGGCGACCTAGTCAACCCGCTGTCTGTAATCACGCTTTGGTACGGCATCTCCGCCCGCATGTCTTCCCCAGTGCGTATGGAGAGTTCGTCGAGGTGCCTGCCTTTGGGGCCGGCAGAGCTGTAAGACGCGACCGCCGACCTTGATGCCGCAACCAAAATGACTGTAGAGGTAATGAACATCATCGCAGGCCTGGTGCTGGCCGCAGGCATAATGACGAGCATACCGGCCGTGGGAAAGGACATAGCAAGACTAGCAAAGTGGCTCGGAAGATTCCAGACGATCATAGGGATCATCGCGATTATCGTTGCAGTCGTCTACTTCTCGCTACTCCAGGGGACGGTGGCCATAA
>JAFLZI010000045.1 GCA_029785625.1 Nitrososphaerota archaeon
CAGTGCGAACTTCTGCCGGTTTAAAGCTTGGCCTCTCCCTCGCGAGCCGCGCCGGGCGCAACCCCCTGAACGTGCGGCCGACGCCCGGTCCTCCTCCACGCCCAGGTCTGTTCCGGACTTGACGGGGAGGGCTCGGCCGTCCGACGACGGCCTAGTCAATAAATATCCTGGGATCCTGCGAGGCTCCCATGTCTGAGATGGAGATTAGGCGCGCGGTAAAGGAGAGGTACTCGAAGATAGCCGTGACCGCGGGTTCGCCCGACTGCGGCGAGGCGGGCTGCTGCGGCTCCCACCCGATCTCCCTGGGTGGCTCTGTCCCGGCGGAAGCCCTGGCCGCCGACGCGGGCTGCGGGTCGCCTCTGGCGATGGTCGCGCCGCGAGAGGGCAGCGTCGTCCTCGACCTCGGGAGCGGGGGAGGGGTAGACGTCTTCAGGGCGTCTGCCATGGTGGGTCCTGACGGGAGGGTGCTGGGGGTCGACGCGACCCCGGAGATGGTATGGCGCGCCAGGGAGACCCAGGCAAGGTACGGCGACAGGTACGCGAACGCGGAGTTCAGGCTGGGTGAGATCGAGCACCTTCCGATCGGCTCGGAGAGCGTCGACTATGTGATATCGAACTGCGTTCTGAACCTCGTCCCCGACAAGCTCGCGGCGTTCAGGGAGGCGTTCAGGGTGCTCAAGGAGGGGGGCACGTTCGCCGTCGCCGACGTCACCCTGCACGACGTGATTCCGGACGCGGCCAGGAGAGACATGGACTCGTGGTCGGCCTGCATCGCAGGCGCCCTCCTTGACGTCGAGTACGAGGAGAAGCTCCGGTCGGCGGGGTTCGAGGACGTGGAGATCGAGCACGTCTCAGACTCGAACATAGGGGAGTATCCGTTCAGGTACCACAGCTCGCACATCAGGGCCAGGAAGCCTTCTTCTGGGCACCCGCGAGCTCGGTGACCCTCCTCTCGATCTCATCGCGTATCTCGCGCACCCTCTCGATGGGCTTCCCCTTCGGGTCCTCCAACTCCCAGTCTACGAGCTTCTTCTGCATCTGCGCCAGCATCGGCCTCGGGCACGCCTCCTCGACCGAGCAGCCCATCGTCACCACCAGGCTGGCCTCCTCGACCATCTCGGGGGTGAGGGACTTGGGGCGGTTGAGCCCGACGTCTATGCCCTTCTCCCTCATCGCCTGGACGACCAGGGGGTTGACCTGGGCCGCGGGGACGGTCCCCGCGCTCGAGGCGTCCAGCCCCTGCCTTCTTGCGAAGGCCTCGGCCATCTGGCTCCTTCCGGCGTTCTCCACACAGACGAAGAGGATCATATCTGCCGCGCTCCGCTCGAGCCTGACACCCTGCTGAACGCGGCCCCGGCCGCGAGCCCTCCGAGCAGCGGGCCGACGTAGTAGACGAGCTGGTCGTCGAAGTAACCCGAGAAGATAGAGGGGCCCAGGCTGCGGACGGGGTTGAAAGAGGCGCCCGTGAGCGGGCCGATGAGGATTATGAGCACGAAGAGCGTCGCGCCCACCAGCGCTCCCTGGACGAAGGTGGCCCTCAGGAACGACCCCGCCGCGAGAGCCGACGTCGCGAGCACGAACGTCCCCGCGACCTCGATCAGGGTCCCCTCGAGAGGAGAGACGGACGACGCTAGCTTCGTCGAGCCCAGGCTGGCGGCCGTCCCGTCGCGCTCGAAGACGAGCCGCAGGCTGAGGCCAGCCAGGAGCGCCCCGGCGACCTGGGAGAGCACGTACGGGGCGAGCCTCCCCCGCGGGAGGCGCCCGGCCGCCCTTATCGAGAGCGTGACCGCCGGATTGATCTGCGCGCCCGAGATACCGCCTAGGAGGGCTATCACGAGGGCTACCACCACCGCGAAGACCGCGGCGACCGCCTCCAGGGCCTGGAAGGATGTCAGGCCAGACGACGAGGCTAGGACGACGGACGCCGGGCCGAAGAAGACCAGGAGGTACGTGCCTAGGGCCTCCGAGAGGCACTCTCGCTGGAGGGTCGGGAGCTGGACCTGGGCCAAATGGTGGAGCCGGGCGGCGGGCGGGGCTATTTATTGACCGCCTGGCGGGTGTGTCAACAATAGCGCCGGCGAGGGGAACCTGCTGTCCGCGACATCCGGGGGCTAGGAGCCGATGTCCATCCTCTTCGTCTGCATAGAGAACTCCAGCGGGAGCGTGCTAGCGGAGTGCTCCGCCAGGAGCATCTGCCTCGAGGCGTCGAGCGCGGGGACCGTCCCCGCGGCCCAGGTCGACCTGCTAGGGTCCAGGTATCCAGGTAATATGCGGGGTCGGGACAGGCGTCTCAGGGGCGAGCCAAACTGCCTCACCCGCGAGGTGATCGCGGCGATGGCCGGAGTGCTGGGCTCTCGCTGACCGCGCCTATCTCGAGCACCTGCCGGAGTACCTGCCCTCGACCTTGCTGACAAGGCCGTGGACCTGGAGCCTCTTCACGATGCGGGAGACCAGCTCCTGGTGGAGGTTCGTCGACTGCTTCAGCTGGGTGAACGAGACGGGGGCATCCGAGCTGCAGATGATGCGGCACAGGGCGAACTCCCTCTCGGTGAGCTCGACGCACTCGCCAGGGTCGCAGTCGGGGGAGGCGCAGACGCGCATCACGGGTTAGAGGGACGGCGGGTCATATTTATTGACCATCAGTCTGCCCCTCAGGTCTTCACCCCGAACGTCCCAAGGAACCTGACGTAGCTCTCGTCCGACGCGTCCCCCTTGTACCTCCTCAAGGCCACGATGATCTCCCCCGTGCCACCGATGCTCAGGACCCTCCTGATCCGGGAGGACGCGCTGCTCCCCACGAAGAGGTACTGGGCAGCCGTCGTGACGTTCCTCGGCGCCCTCCTCTGGCTCGCCGACTCGAAGTCGATCATCCAGGGGGTCTCTCCCTCGACTATCACGTGCTTCCTGAGGTTGCTCAGCTCTCCGTGGTCGAGCCCTATCAGGTCGAGCTTCCTGCACTGGTTGAGGAGGAGGTGGGCGAGCCGTCTCACCCTCGCGGCGGTGCCCCTGCCGGAGGCCGCCTTGACGTAGTCTTCGAGCTCGACCCCTTTCAGGTAGCGCATCGACATGGCGTCCTTCGTGGCGCCGTAGGCGGGCGCCCCGATCATCACCCTGTTGGCCAGGCGGGTGAGCCTGAACTCCTCGGCCATGCTCCCGCGGTTCGCGTCCGTCCTCCTGATCTTGACCGCGCAGACCTCGCCTGCCGCGGTCGTCCCCCTGACGACCACCCCTACCGTCCCGATGCCCACCAGGCCTAGCCTCCCTATCCTGGTCCTTCCTCCGAACGTGACCTCCCTGATCCCGAGCCTTGTGAGCTGCTCGATCCTCGACCTCGCCTCTGCCAGGTCTGGACTGGGATAGGTGAGAACCCCGAGGTAGGGCATCCTGTCGAGACGCGAGACCGGGACCGTCTCGTCGGGGGCAGGGGGCGCCGCCTTCGCCAAGGGGGTTTCGCTCGCTCCCGTCAGGCGCCGACGGTGTCGGAGAGGACCCTCGCGAGCCCCTCCCTCAGCCATGCCCTCCTCGCCGCTTCTCTCCTCAGGCCCTCTCCGTGGAGCACCCTCCCGCGCTTCATCCCCTGCGCGACCTCCTTGGAGACCCCTATCTTGCCCGCGCGCGACGCCATCACGTCTTTGAGCAGCTCCCTCAGGGATGTGAAGCGCCTCTTCTCGAGGAGCCTCAGCCGGCCGTCGTCTCCCACCCACACGAGCTCCGCCGACTTGCCGTTCTTCGCCACGAACCTGCTCGCCCCCTCGGAGAGCTCTACCCCTGGCCCGACCCTCTCCGCGAGGTCCGGGAGGGCGTCGCCAAGCGGGAGCAGCACTATCGCGCTGAGCCTGTGGTTGTCAGAGGCCGCGCCCACCCGTGCGAGGGCGAACCCCTCATCCCGGACGTGCCTGGCCACCTGCCTTGCGCTCCTCTTGAGCTCCCCCCAGAGGGTGTCCTCGCTGAGCTCTTCGTGCTCGAAGGTGAGCGCGTAGACCCTTGCCTGCAGCTTCGGCCTAGCCCTCCCGACCACTCCATGAAAGTACGCGGGCGACGGCTCCGCGAGGAATGCGCGGGATGCCAGCACCATCCTCGCGACCGTCTCCCTGGAGATCGCCCTCCCCAGGTCCCTGGCGTCGTCTACGGGGTCGAAGAGCTTGAAGTACTCTTCCTCGGAGTCGGGCATGAAGTCCTTGAACGACCTGAGCGCCGCCTCGAACGTATCGTACTCGTGGATCAGGACCTCGGTGGCGTAGCCGCTGAAGCCCTCCTTCTCGATCTCCGCTCCATAGACCCCCACGGCCTTCATGAACCTCTTGAGCAGCCTCACCTGGAGCCTCCCCTCGGCGTCCAGATGGTCCCTGACGAAGGCCACGTGGTAGACCGACCTGTCCGCCGCGCTCCTCCACTCCCCGTGCTTGACGTCGTAGCACGGTACGACGTTCACCTTGAACCCGTCGACCGTCGCCTCGGTGTAGGGGTGCTGCGCGTACTTCTTCCCTGGCTTGTGCCCCCGGAGGGCCTCCCTTCCCACCGCCAGCCCCACCTCCTCGAATCGCCTCTCGTCCACGGAGGTCGAGAGCTTCACGAAGACATCGATGTCCACGTCGCCGGACAGCCAGGTGTCCTTCGCGAACGACCCGCCGAGCATCACCCCTGCGACCTCGGGGTGCTTCTTCGACGCCTCCTTGACCTTCGA